>NZ_JABAIP010000010.1:0-223069 GCF_012843185.1 Shewanella sp. DNRA4 | reverse complement strand
ACAATGCAAGTTATGCAAAACTCAGCCCTTTCAGGGCTGTTTTTTTGATACCCGATTCTACAAAAAAAAGCAGTTTTACATAACTTGTGATCACATTGTGCGCAGTTTTGTGTGAGAGGGATTTAGGGTGCCGATAACATCCTAGTTAATACCTTGCAAATGGTCTAACGGCTTATTAAAGGCGCTTTCATGTCTTTCTATTTGTGTGGTGTGTAAATACTTCGATGTGGTGTCGATACTCTCGTGGCCTGCATCGGCTTGGACATGTGACAACGGCCGACGATTGATGTTGATATCATGGGTGATCCCTGTGTGTCGAATATTATGCGCAGTGAGTTTTCGCATTTGCTCGGCATCGTGATTAAAACCATCTGTTTGCGCATTATCAGCCGCGAGATTGATGATGGTCTGAATTTCTTCACGGATTTGACGGATCCCAAGATTGGCATTCACTAAACCCGCATCTCGGCCGCGACCAGCTGCTCTATGTCGAACAAATAACGGATGTGGTTCACTTTGATTTGGATAGTCAGTAAGACCTAAAAACTGTCGATATTTAACTAAGCTGTCCAGTAACGCCTTTGACATCGCCACGCTACGCTTTTTACCACCTTTACTCAGTGGAATATGAAAACTCCAAATGCCTGTCTGTGAATTTTGTCTAAATTGGCCCATTACCGGTGAATAGCCAACCCGTGCAGATACATCAGAGATGCGTAAATAGCAGGAATAAATCAATGAAATCAAGAATAAACTACGTTGATGCAATTCGGGGGACGTTTCAGCCAATCGAGTAACTGTGCTCATCACATAGGACCACTGTAGTTCTGTGAAAGCCAAGTTGTTTTCATCTTCCTCGCTTTGTCTTTGATACTGCTTGTTTTGGCCAAAGCGGCTGTGATTCAACCAAATTTGCGCGGGGTTGCGCTCACAAAACTCCTCACTCATTAAGTAGCTATAAAACGAGGATAAAATAGCAATCTTGGTTTTTAATGCATTGTCGCTAAGCACATAAGGTTGAACTTGCCCTAACAGTTTCTTGCCGACAAATGGCCGCCAAAGACTATTAGGAACCCGCTCATCACGCAGTTTATCGAGTTTAAACTGTGGCACGTTAAAGTAACCAATCAGCGCTAAGGGTGGCGCCAAACAATAATCCACATACCGACTCATATCCTTACGTAGCACCTGTGTGGGTGACATTTTGGCGACATCAAAGCACCAATGCAGGAATGTAGTGAGTTCACTCCGATAGGCTTTATAGTTGTTTTCACTGTGTTTTTGTTCAAATAACCAATCTGTTGCATGTTCCATTACTAAACCTGCATCAGGCACATCCGTTAGACTGACTTGGGTAATGTATTGATTCACCACACAGTTCCCATCTTGTATGAATTCAATTGAATCAAATAAAGGCAATACTGGAGGAAGTTGCATAATAACTTTTAAATTTAAGTGTTTAATGCATGATAATACTTAAATGCAAATGCCGATAACGTTATTTATCGGCATTAATGAGTCTTTCAATTTGCGGACAACTTGTTTGTGAACATTGCTGGCAGCCTATGCGTTTTTGGCAACAGATAAGGCAAAGTTGCCAGACTTTCCGTTTTGATTGATTATCTAGACATGAAAAATCCGCTGCACATAGACTTCCTTCACGAATGAGTTGCGCAAGTTTCTCCTCTGATATTGATAAATTGATCCTTTCTGCCATATATGCCTCCCTGCTGAGTTATCTATTTTGATAATACACAAATGATAATAGTTATCAATAACGAGCTGTTAAATTTGCGACCTTCCCCGCTGCAGAATTATTTTTACTGATTTGACAAGCTTCTACTACACTCTAACTGTGCGACATAAATTAAGTGATGAGGTCTCGGATGGTGATTGATCTTACAAAGAAAAAGCCGCTCTTTTCAGGGAAAAAAACCATAGAAACTTCTGCATTTTCTGCGCCCTGGAAAATTCTTGTTGTTGATGATGAGCCTGATGTACACACGGTCACTAAACTTGCACTTTCTCGTTTTAAACTCGATGGCCGTGCCCTCTCCTTTATTAACGCTTATAGTGCTGAGCAAGCTAAAGAATTTCTTTTAAATGAACAAGATCTGGCAATTGCCTTTATTGATGTTGTTATGGAAACCGATCATGCTGGCTTGGAGTTAGTAAAGTGGATCCGTGAGGAACATAAAAACAAAACAATCCGCCTAATTTTGCGCACAGGACAACCAGGCCAAGCTCCTGAAGAAGATGTTATCGTCAACTACGATATCAATGACTATAAGGCAAAATCTGAACTCGATTCACGCAAGTTAATGACAAGTGTCTACTCGGCACTGCGTTCTTACCGCGACATTATGGAAATCGAACAAGCAAGGCGTGCGCAGCTGAATCATCGAAAAGGATTAGAGCGAGTGCTCGAGGCAACCTCAGGATTATTTGAACTCAGAACGCTCTATCGATTCGCTGATGGCTTGCTGACCCAAGTTGCAACCCTATTGAATCTCGATTCCGAAACACTGCTGCTAACCTGTAATGCCATGGATGCGATAAGCGGCCATATGGAATCTGCTGAGATTAAGATTTTGGCGGGGACGGGACAATTTGCCGAGAGTCCTGCGAACAAAGTGTTACCAATGCATATTGATAAGTTATTACGCACAGCTCTCGCACAAAAGCGTTGTTTATATGAAGATAACTGTTTCGTTGGCTATTTCCCAACAAAGAGTGGGCTTATCAACCTGCTTTATATGGATGGGATTGATAAAATCGACGATTTAGATAAAAAACTTATTGATATTTTTGCAATAAATGTGGGTATCGCCTTTGAGAACCTACTTCTAAATCAAGAGGTCGAAGATACCCAGTCTGAACTTATTCTACGTTTAGGAGATGTCGTTGAAAGCCGCTCAAAAGAGGCTGCTAATCACGTAAAACGTATGGCCGAATATTGTGCCAAACTGGCACTACTTGCAGGATTATCTGAGACCGAAGCTGAACTTTTACGCAGAGCATCGCCTATGCATGATATTGGTAAGATAGCGATCCCCGATGCGGTGTTGCTTAAGCCAGGCAAGTTAGACGATAAAGAATGGTCGGTTATGCGTCAGCACCCTACTATTGGCTACCAGATCCTCGCTAATTCCGAGCGGCCTATCCTAAAAGCCGCTGCGATTATAGCCTTGCAACATCATGAAAAGTATGATGGTTCAGGCTATCCAGCCAATTTAAGACAAGAACAAATTCACATTTTTGCCCGTATTGTTGCAATTGCAGATGTGTTCGATGCTCTTTCCCATGCACGTTGCTATAAAGCAGCTTGGCCACTCGAAGAGGTTATCGATGAAATGCGTAAAGGTGCAGGTAAACATTTTGATCCTGATTTACTCGAACTGTTTATCAATAACATCGATATTTTTGTACAGGTTAAAGAAAACTGGAAGGATCATGATGAATAGCCAAAATAGCATTCATAATCAATCATCCGCCTATGATAATCGGTCATTATGAATAAGGAGTGGGAGTTAATATTGTTACCAAGCTCTTTATCCGGCGAACGCCATAAACTTAATATGGATTATCGGCAAGAAAGTCAAAAATAACGGCTTGCTCGATACCATTTCGACTAAAACTGATAAAACCACGCCACACCATATACCCACTGCTACAGGAACCGTAAATCAACTGCCCCTCATAGGTTGTTTTATCGAGTTGACGAATATTGACAGGGATAATGCCCATAAACATATCTCTACCTTCTAAACGGACCTGTAAATTATCAAGTACATCAGAAGATAATAGCTTCAATGTTAATGGTTTTTCACTTGGCGCACGATCTGGCGAAAGGCTGATGCTCAGCACTATATCCCCGACCTTTTTAATGCAATCCCCCTGAGTAAACACACAAAGAGTGGGATCTGTAGGCGGTATTTTTACCTGTTGCTCGGCTTTTTTATCACAAGCGCTAAGATTCAACGCAATTAACATGATGTAAAGCGGGAGACGTTTGCGATTAAGCACAAAAATTAACCTTGTGATGCAAGATGTTAACATTCTATGGCGTAGGTTGATCTAGATCAACTTTCCGTCCCCCTTCTTTGGTATCTTTTTTGACATGGCTCAAGTATCATTGCGAAACCTCATATTTGAGCACAAATGTGTAGGGTAACGCATTGACATGGCTTCATAACCCTTATAGGGACATGAGCTTTGTGTCATATATAACAGGTAAAGCTAGTCTTTACTAAAAGTAAAAGTAATAAGCAGTGGAAGCATTATGATGAACCATTCCCAGCCAACAGGCGCTGATTACAATTACACCATTGTCCGCCAATTCGCCTTAACCACAGTTTTGTGGGGTATTGTTGGTATGTCAGTCGGTGTTTTAATTGCGGCTCAGTTAATCTGGCCACATCTGAACTTCGATACGCCTTGGTTTACGTATAGTCGCTTGCGACCATTACACACCAATGCGGTAATTTTCGCGTTCGGAACATCAGCCCTCTTTGCAACATCCTATTATGTCGTACAACGCACCTGTCAAACCCGACTATTTGCACCTAAATTAGCTGCATTTACGTTTTGGGGATGGCAAGCCATCATTCTGTCAGCAGCCATCACTCTGCCAATGGGTTATACCAGCGGTAAAGAATATGCTGAATTAGAATGGCCAATCGATATCGCTATTACGATCGTTTGGGTATCCTATGCAATAGTGTTCTTCGGCACTATTATCAAACGAACAACATCGCATATTTACGTAGCGAACTGGTTCTTTGGTGCATTTATCATTACGGTTGCCGTGCTTCACATCGTGAACTCAATGGCCGTTCCTGTTAGCTTGTTTAAGTCATACTCTATGTACAGTGGCGCGGTCGATGCCATGGTGCAATGGTGGTATGGTCACAACGCGGTAGGCTTCCTGTTAACCGCAGGCTTCTTAGGTATGATGTACTACTTCGTTCCTAAGCAAGCGGGTCGTCCTGTTTACTCATATCGTCTGTCGATTGTGCACTTTTGGGCACTGATCGCACTGTACATTTGGGCAGGTCCTCACCACTTACACTATACTGCCCTGCCTGACTGGACTCAGTCTTTAGGTATGGTGATGTCTCTGATCCTGTTCGCACCATCTTGGGGCGGTATGATCAACGGTATCATGACCTTATCTGGCGCATGGCACAAACTGCGTACTGACCCAGTATTGCGTTTCTTAGTGGTTTCTCTGTCTTTCTATGGTATGTCGACCTTCGAAGGTCCGATGATGGCCATCAAGACAGTTAACGCTTTATCTCATTACACAGATTGGACAGTAGGTCACGTTCACTCCGGCGCGCTAGGCTGGGTTGCAATGGTATCTATCGGTTCTCTGTATCACTTGATCCCAGTACTGTTCGGCCATGGCCGTATGTACAGCATCAAGTTAGTTAACGTGCATTTCTGGTTAGCGACAATCGGTACTGTTCTTTACATCGTGTCTATGTGGATTTCAGGTGTAATGCAGGGTCTGATGTGGCGTGCAGTTAACGCTGACGGTACTTTGACTTATAGCTTTGTTGAAAGTCTGGAAGCTTCTTATCCTTTCTACTTCGTACGTTTCCTCGGCGGTTGTTTCTTCTTAACCGGTATGCTGATCATGGCATACAACGTGATCCGTACTGTGAAAGCCTCTAAAGATTCATTGCCAGCACTGGCTGAAGCAAAAGCGGCTTAAGGAGCAAACTCGATGAAATTTAATCATGAGATAGTTGAAAAAAACATCGGTTTGTTAGCGATATTCACTGTTATCGCTATCAGCTTCGGTAGCTTGGTTGAAATCACGCCGCTGATTTTCCAAAAAGATACCACTGAGCCTGTTGAAGGTTTGAAACCCTACACTGCCCTGCAACTTGAAGGCCGTGACATTTATGTGCGTGAAGGTTGCTACAACTGTCACAGCCAGATGATCCGTCCTTTACGTGCAGAGACTGAACGTTACGGTCACTACTCTGTTGCCGGTGAGTCTGTTTGGGATCACCCATTCCAATGGGGTTCTAAGCGTACTGGTCCAGACTTGGCCCGTGTTGGCGGTCGCTACAGCGATAAATGGCATGAAGTTCACTTAATCGATCCTCGTGCTGTGGTCCCTCAATCGAATATGCCAGCCTTTCCATGGCTTGCCGAAAACAAGTTAGACGGCAAGTTAACCGGCGACAAGATGACTATTCTGCGTAACATGCACAAAGGCGGTTACAAAGGTAAGGATCTTTACACCGATGAAGAAATCGCAGGCGCGCAGAAAGCTGTTGAAGGTAAGACAGAGCTGGAAGCCTTGATTGCATATCTTCAGTCTTTGGGTCACGCACTCAAATAAGGAGGCAGTATATGGATTACGGCACATTACAAGGTATTTTAACCATCATTGTGATGCTGACCTTCGTCGGTATATTTGCTTGGGCATATAGCTCGCGTCGTCAAAAATCCTTTGATGAAGCAGCGAATCTTGTGTTTTCCGATGAGGAAATCAGCAAGGAATCGAAGGACTCAGGAGAGAATAAGTGATGAGTAGCTTCTGGAGTATTTGGATTAGCGTACTCTCGTTAATTGTGATCGCAGGATGTTTTCTGTTGCTACGTGTGTGTTCAAAGAACACCACCGATGTCAAAGAAGGCGAATCCATGGGTCACAGTTTCGATGGTATCGAAGAACTCAATAACCCACTGCCAAAATGGTGGAGTTATATGTTCTATATCACTATCGTGTTTGGCCTAGTGTACTTAGCCCTGTTCCCAGGTTTAGGTAACTACAAAGGTCTACTGAACTGGACCAGCTCTAACCAAAGCATTGGTACAGAGAAAGGTATTAAAGCCGATTCTGTAGCCGCGATTGAGCTGGCGGCAAAAGAAGGCATGTACGTTCAGTACGACCAAGAAGTTAAACACGCTAACGAAAAATATGGCCCAATCTTCGCGGCTTACTTGGCAACACCACTCGAAGAGTTAGTGAAAAACCAAGAAGCGTTGAAAGTGGGCGGCCGTTTGTTCCTACAAAACTGCGCGCAGTGCCACGGCTCTGACGCACGTGGTAGCAAAGGCTTCCCTAACCTGACCGACAGTGATTGGTTATACGGTGGCGATTTAGCCACGATTAAAACCACCATCATGAGCGGTCGTCATGGCATGATGCCACCAAAAGGTGGTTTGCCAATCGACGATAGCGAAATTGCAGGTCTAGCCGAGTATGTGGTTAAGTTATCTGGTCGTGAACACGACGAGAAACTCGCAGCTCTTGGTCAAGGTTCATTCATGAAAGGTTGTTTTGCGTGTCACGGTATGGACGCAAAAGGCAACAAGCTCATGGGCGCACCTAACTTAACTGACGATGTTTGGTTATATGGCGGTAGCCGTGGTGTGATCGAAGAAACGATCAAACACGGCCGTGCAGGCGTGATGCCAGCATGGAAAGACGTTCTCGGTGAAGAGAAAGTCCACGTGATCGCAGCTTATGTTTATAGCTTGTCAAACAAGTAATTAGATATGAGTAACACTAAGGCCTCGATAACGTCGAGGCCTTTTTTTTAAAGTGCTAAAGCCACCTTTTAACGGTAAAATGGCGCAAATTTTTATAATGGGTATTTAACATGAGCGAACAACAACCCTGGTATAAGCAGTTTTGGCCTTGGTTTTTAATTATTCTTCCTTTATGTGCCGTCGTCGCAAGTTTTACCACGCTAAAAATTGCCCTCTCAAACTCTGACTCTCTGGTTGCCGAGGATTATTACAAAGAAGGCAAAGCCATCAACATGGACTTGAGTAAAGTCAAATATGCCAAGCAGCTTGGCATGCAATGGCAACTTGAACAGAATAACCATGAACTCCTATTCACTCAGCACGGCGGCCCAGCCTATCAAGCTGCGTTGAAAGTCGAATTTTACCACCCAACGATTGCCGAAAGAGATATTAAGACCACTGTCACCGCCGATGCCAATCATGTGTATCGCATTACTCTGCCCGATGTGTTAACGGGTGCTTGGGAAGTCCGCCTCGAAGGTTTTGACGGTAAATGGCGTATTCATCAACGTGTCGAATTAAAAGACAACGTCCAATTGTGGTTGAACTGACGGTGGTTGAATAAGTATTGCTATGACACATCCAAGTTGTTTTCACTGTAATGAACCTGTACTCACCGGCACGCAGTTTGTCACTCGCATTAATGATCGCGATGAACTCATGTGTTGCCCAGGCTGCCAAGCGGTATCCCAAGCCATTGTTGATGCAGGCTTATTAAGCTATTACAAGTTTAGAACTGAGCCAGGTAATAAACAGACGGCCCTTGTGCCTGATGAATTAAATCAGTTTAGTGCCTATGACTTGCCCGAGGTACAGCAGGACTTTGTCCACTCAGTGGAGAATAGCGACTCAGTGTCGCTGTCCATTGATGGCATTACCTGCGCGGCCTGCGCTTGGTTAATTGAACATAAAGTGAAGCAACTGCCTGGCGTAAGCCAAGTGATGGTCAACTCCACCACCCAAAGGGCGCTGATTAGCTGGGATAAACAACAAGTTAAACTCAGTGATATTTTGGGGCAAATTAGCCGTATCGGTTATCAAGCTGCGCCCTATCAAGTGGATGAACAAGAACTGACCGCCAAGCAAAATAGCCGTAAATTCTTACTGCGTTTAGGTTTAGCGGGCTTTGCCACCATGCAAGTGATGATGTTCGCCCTCGCCCTCTATACCGGTTACTTTACCGATTTGGATGTGCAATATCGGGATTATTTCCGCTGGGTGAGCATGATTTTCGCCACGCCCGTGGTGCTCTATTCGGCGCAGCCCTTCTATTTTAGCGCGATTCGCACCCTGCTCAGTGGCAAACTCAATATGGACGTATCGGTCTCTATCGCCATTGGCGGCGCCTATATCGCCAGTTGCTTTGCGACCGTTAACGGCACGGGCGAAGTCTATTTTGAATCCGTTTCCATGTTTACCTTCTTCCTGCTGCTGGGACGTTATTTCGAGCAGAAGGCAAGACAAAAAGCTTCCGTTAGCTCCAGTAATCTCCACAAGTTAGTGCCGTTAACGGCACATCTGGTCACGGCGCAGGGGCAAGAAGAAATCCCCGCTAAAAAATTATGTCTTGGGGATATTATCCTCATTAAACCCGGTGAAATGGTCGCCGCCGATGGAATCGTGGTTGACGGCCACACTAGCATCAATGAAGCCATGCTCACCGGCGAGCAAATGCCGATTGAAAAGCCCGTCGATAGCCAAGTATTTGCAGGCACCATTAACCTAGACCAACCCATTAAGGTAAAAGTCACCGCTCTTGGGCAAGACCAATTGGTTGCTGAAATTATTCGCTTGCAGGAATTAGCCTCAAACACTAAACCTGCCGTCGCTATGCTGGCCGATAAACTGTCGCGTTATTTCTCAGGCACTATCTTATCAATTGCTACAATCACCTATCTGGTGTGGCTACAAATCTCCCCCGAAGACGCCTTTTGGGTGACCTTGTCAGTATTAGTGGCCACCTGTCCTTGCGCCCTTGCGCTTGCGACGCCTACCGCAGTGACCTGCGCGACCGCGATTTTTACCCGTCTTGGGATCATTACCCGTAAGGCGGGTGTATTTGAGAAACTGCCTCAAATCAAGCATGTAGTATTTGATAAAACCGGCACCCTCACCTGCGGCACGCTATCGATAGCCAAGGTGCAATGTCATGGTGATGTGGCTAAAGAACAAGTGTTGGCAATTGCTGCTGCGCTAGAGTCAGGTTCTCGCCACCCCATCGCCGCGGCCTTTGCCAGCTTTGCCCAAGTCGATGTTGTTGCCGAGCAAGTTCACCATGAAGTGGGCTTTGGGGTGAAAGGTCTCATAAATGGCATAGAATATCGCATTGGGAATGCTCACTTTACTGGCGCAATAGTCAATCCTGAGTTTATCAATCAACAGATTTGGCTTGCTCGTGCCAGTGATAACCAACTAAAGGTTATCGCCACTATTGAGATCAAAGACAATATTCGTATCGATAGCAAAGAAACTGTCGACATACTGAAACAACAAGGTTGCAAGGTCAGTATCGCCAGCGGGGATAGTTCTGGGCATGTGCATCAATTGGCAAAAGAGCTCGGCATTACGGATGTACACAGTGGACTCACACCGGCCGATAAACTCTCGCTAGTGAATAAGTTACAGCAATCCAATCCTGTGGTGATGTTCGGTGATGGCATAAATGACGCTCCTGTACTCGCTGGCGCCGATTTATCCGTGGCCATGGGCAGCGGTAGTGCAATTGCCAAAAACAGTGCCGATCTTATTTTGCTTGGCGATCACCTCTCCCGCTTCACCCAAGCGGTGAGGGTTGCTAAACTGACCACACACATTATTCGCCAAAATCTCGCTTGGGCATTAGGTTACAACGCGCTCATTTTACCTTTAGCGGTAACCGGCCATGTTGCACCTTATATTGCCGCTATCGGCATGTCGACAAGCTCACTGATTGTTGTGGGTAACAGTTTGAGATTATTACGAATTAAAATATAACAATAAAATAGGCTTAGCTAATGAGCATCATTTATGTACTTATCCCTATTGCGATGATCTTTGTGTTGATCGCTGTAGCCGTGTTCTTTTGGGCGGTAAAATCCGAACAATTCGATGATTTAGACCGCCAAAGTGTCTCAATTCTATTCGATGAAGATGCCGACAAACCTAATCCTGCGAGCATCAAGCAACAGGAATCTCAAGACAAAGGCATGCCTCAGTGACTGGCACTGTGATTGAATACAATGTAATGGGTGCGTTTCTCGTTGGTCTAATGGGAGCCGCTCACTGCTTTGGCATGTGTGGTGGCCTTGTTGGCGCCTTTTCCTCTCAGCTTGCTAATTCTAAGCAAGGAAACCACTTAGCCCATCAACTCACTTACTTATTAAGTTATAACCTTGGCCGGATTGTCAGTTATACCCTCGCGGGCGCTTTAGTCGGCGGTTCATCTGCCATGCTTGGGCACTTATTTGAGCTAGATAGCTACCTATTAATTCTCCGGATCATCGCCGGCGTCATGATGATTGCAACCGGGCTTTACATTGCAAAAATTTGGATCGGAATAGTACAAATTGAACGCCTTGGTCAGGTATTGTGGCGTTATTTGAAACCCATAGCACAACGTCTGGTGCCAATCACTACGCCAATGCAAGCCATCACCGCGGGATTGATATGGGGATGGCTGCCCTGCGGACTGGTATATAGCACCTTAACTTGGTCTGTAGCGGCAGGTTCTGCCAGTCAAGGCGCCTTGATTATGCTGGCATTTGGTTTGGGTACACTCCCTGCACTACTCAGTGCAGGATTGGCGGCCAAACGCTTAGCCAATTGGGTGCAGCAAAAAACCGTTAGATTATTGAGTGGCTTACTTTTAATTGCCTTTGGTGCACAAACTTTATATATCGCCCTGTCGCAGCTAAACTAGCCCAAGCGAATGAATTGGTTTAACATGGCTGCAGTGGATTAACTTGAGAACCGACATGACAATAGAGCAGAATAAAAACCGTCGTCCCGCCGCCAGTGGGTGCGCAATTCATTGTCACGATTGCAGTATGGGAACCCTTTGTATCCCATTCACCCTCAATGCAAATGAACTCGATCAACTCGATGACATTATTGAGCGTAAGAAACCTATTCAAAAAGGCGAACAGATTTTTAAATCGGGTGATCCTTTAAAATCACTCTTTGCGATCCGCTCAGGCACCATAAAAAGTTACACTATCACCGAACAAGGCGATGAACAGATCACTGGCTTTCATTTAGCGGGAGATGTCATTGGTTTTGATGGTATTCATGCACAATCTCATCAAAGTTTTGCACAAGCCTTAGAAACCTCCATGGTGTGTGAAATACCCTTCAACATTCTCGACGAACTTTCAGGCACAATGCCTAAATTACGCCAACAAATCATGCGCTTAATGAGTAATGAAATCATGAGCGATCAAGAAATGATTTTGCTGCTCAGTAAGAAAAATGCTGAAGAACGCCTCGCTGCATTTATCAGTAATCTCGCAAACCGCTTTGGTAATCGAGGTTTTTCTGCCAAAGAATTTCGCTTAACCATGACACGTGGGGATATTGGTAATTACTTAGGCCTTACCGTTGAAACCATCAGTCGTTTGTTAGGCCGCTTCCAAAAATCTGGGTTAATCGAAGTAAAAGGTAAGTACATCATTATCGTTGATTATAATGAACTTAATCTTCTAGCGGGTAATGCCAGAATTGCCAGATAAGCTTCATCATTAATCATACGTTTTTGGCGCTAGGCACTGGTTTTGAAAAGAGTTTTGATCTAGAACAATACAGATAATTGCCAAAGGCTCATGATGAATATGAGCCTATGACTAAAGGAACAAGTTATGAAGGATTATCAAAAAATACTGGTCGTTGTCGATCCTACGACAGAACATCAAGTGGCACTCGCTCGAGCGGTTACCTTAGCCAGTAAAAGTAACGCCCATGTGACTGTGTTTCTTTCGATTTTTGACTTCTCCTATGAAATGACATCGATTCTATCGAGCCAAGAGCGCGAAGCCATGCGCCAAGGCGTGATTGATCAACGTTTAGCTTGGATACAAGATCTGCTGTCAGCCTATAACCACCTACAACTTAATATTGATACGCAAGTTATTTGGCACAACCGCCCCTTTGAAAGCATTATTAACCATGCCATTTCAGGGCAATATGATCTGATTGTTAAAGGCACCCATGCTCATGATAAATTAAAAGCGGTGATC
This sequence comes from Shewanella sp. DNRA4, assembly GCF_012843185.1. Lineage (NCBI taxonomy): Bacteria > Pseudomonadati > Pseudomonadota > Gammaproteobacteria > Alteromonadales > Shewanellaceae > Shewanella > Shewanella sp. DNRA4. The sequence goes on along the minus strand of NZ_JABAIP010000010.1, from coordinate 210,306 downwards.
TTTACTCCGACGGATTGGCATTTAATGCGTAAAGCCCCTGTTCCTGTATTAATGGTCAAAGATCATGATTGGCCTGAAACCGGTAAAATTCTCTGTGCGGTAAATGTGGCAACTGAGGATACCGATCATCAAATGCTTAATGGCAAAATTATTGAACATGCGAAGGATTTAGCCGCAAAATTTGCCGCCGAAGTTCACTTAGTCAATGGCTATCCTGGTACACCGGTAAATCTTGCCATTGAACTCCCCGATTTTGATGCACAAACCTACAACGACACCATTCGCCTACAACACGAACAAAGAGTGCAATACCTGGCTAATGCCTATGGTATCGATACACTCCATTGCCATGTGAGGGAAGGATTGCCAGAGGATGTGATCCCTGAGCTTGCTGAGCAGCTCGATGCTGAATTAGTTATTTTAGGTACAGTCGGTCGTACAGGCTTTTCAGCAGCACTCATTGGCAACACAGCTGAACATGTTATCGATAGTATCAATTGTGATTTATTAGCTATCAAACCTGATGGTTATAAATCACCGCTTGAAGAGGCGTAACGCACGCCGCTCTTTACCCCGCCGTCGATAGCTGGAATAATACGCGCCCTGAAACTGAGTTACTGGGCGCTTTTTTTATGTTGGAAGCTATGTCTGAAGTTACGGCGAGTCAAATGCCTGAAGAATTATCAAAAAAACAAATTACCCGTCTGAATAAATTACAGAAGCGTCTGCGTCGTGAAGTGGGTAGTGCTATCGCCGACTACAACATGATTGAAGATGGTGACCGAGTCATGTGCTGCCTAAGTGGCGGTAAAGACAGCTATGCTATGCTGGATATTCTGCTCAATCTACAACAGCGCGCGCCTGTACAGTTCGAAATTATTGCCGTTAATTTAGATCAAAAGCAGCCAGGTTTCCCTGAAGATATACTGCCTGCCTATCTAGATAGCCTTAATATTCCCTATCACATTCTTGAAAAAGACACTTACTCGATTGTGAAGGAGAAAATTCCTGAAGGCAAAACCACTTGCTCACTGTGCTCTCGCCTGCGTCGTGGCACTCTCTATGGTTTTGCGCAACGAATTGGCGCAACCAAGATCGCTCTAGGTCATCACAGAGACGATATTATTGAAACGCTATTCCTCAATATGTTTTATGGCGGCAAGATGAAAGCCATGCCACCTAAGTTGCTCTCGGACGATGGCGCAAACGTGGTTATTCGCCCACTTGCGTACTGTCGTGAAAAGGATTTGGAAGAATACGCACAGCTTAAAAAATTCCCCATTATTCCTTGTAATCTCTGTGGCTCTCAGGAAAACCTCAAGCGTCAAGCGGTTAAAGACATGCTCAATCAGTGGGATAGACTATATCCTGGCCGTATTGAAACCATTTTCACTGCTATGCAAAATACAGCTCCTTCACAGGGTGTTGACCGTGACCAATTTGACTTTGTATCGTTGAAACGCGATCCCAATGCACCAATGAAGGGTGATGTGGCCGAAGCCGATCTGCCCGCATTTGATTTTCTCGATATTGCTAACAACGGCCATATCGATTTAGATGCGGCAAAACGCATCAATATCGTCAACGTGTACGAAGCGTAAATGCGACAAGCATAAAAAAGCCCACTGACGTGGGCTTTTTTATAGCTAATCTATTGTTACTTAACCCAAGGACTTAATAAGGTCGGCACATGGCTAAATTGCAATGTTGTCAAACTATTGATCTGCTCAACGCTCAGCTTAAAGCTGGTATTCACCTGTTGTTCACGCCCATCAAGCGTCACAGTAACAGTTTGATCTTGAGCAAATTCAAAATTTAATCCTGCAATAGGATCCTTAAAGTAACGCATCGGGAAGCCCTGCATAGCCCCTAGTAAGTCATCCATTTCATTAGCAATTTGCTGTAAGCGTTGTTGATCATATTGAACTTGTGTTTGCTTCGATCGCACTTGCATCGCAATTCCACAGCCTTCAGCCTTACCCTCAAACTCTAGATTTACTAATGCCCGCTGGTCTTTCAGTGCATCATCAAAGGGAATAAACAAACGTTGCGCAGATGTATAAGTGAGTGGCGTTGAATTTAATTCACTCGAAATGGTACCACTCTGAATATGGCAGTTAGGCAGCATTGGGACACTAAAGGCCACTTCAACTAACTGATAACTACCCTTATTGACTTGCTTTAATCTGTCATAAAACCCTTTATATTCAAGGGAAATTGTTTCTGCCTGCACATTTGATGCACACAAGCAAACTCCCACTAACAACCATTTTTTATACATCCGCCTTCACCAAATATTTTTCATTATGACGTAACATATCGAGTAATTCATCGATATAAGCTTCTTGCCTTTCAGAATAATTCACTAATCCATAGATAAGTTGGTCGGCACTCAATTCAGCCTCCTGAGCACGTAAATCGGCTCGAATTGAGCGAAACAAGGCATATGCTGTGTTCGAGTTTAAATTACGCATATAGGAGGAAACTGAAGCGTCTACCGATGGAAATATTTCTACTTCGTGTATTTTACCTGAGCCTCGCGAAGAAGGCACAATGCCGCAGCCATGACTAAAACACCATTCACCAAAGAAATTAAAACCTTCACGAGCAAAACGAGAACTGCCCCACCCAGATTCATTAGCCGCTTGGATCAGCACCATCGATTCAGGAATAATATCAACCCGTTTGAGTAGGCTGTTAAGGGATTTAGTATCGACACTGCGGGCAGCATATTGATATTTATCAAATAATTGATTGAGCTGCGCTAACTGTGATTCGGACAACGTATTGCCATTATCTATTACTGCCAACATATCAATGATAAATTCACGTTCAGTGGCAATAATGGCGTTTTGTTGTTGAACAATCGGCCTCAAAAAGTTAAAAAAGGCACGTTTTTTTTCTGCTACATCACTGATAGCAGAAAAGTCAGGAACTTGCGTAACAGGCTCAACGGCGTTTTCCAATTGGTTAACAATAGATTCAGGCTCATTCGTTGTAGGAATGAGCCACAATCTCAACGAAAAAATCGCCGAGATCACTAGGGCTAACGCGAGTGTAAACGAACCAATTCTACCAGTTTTCAATAAGTCACCTTCGATGTTGAGTTACTAGTGGCAAAATAAGCGCCAGATTATATGTCATATCTTGAAATTCACGAAATTTGGATGCAAAAACAACAATTCTTCCCAATACTGCATTCACACATATTTAAAATGCGAGCCGGCGCTTAAGTATTAGAATGCGTGAGAATTTTTAGTGCATGCTTTTGACTGAGCTTTTATACTAAGGTTCCGTTAGCTTCGGCAGTAACAAACTGAGTTTATCCGAGTTGATAACAGGATAGGATTTTACGGGTATTCAGGAAGGAAGCCTCATGCAGCAAATCTTAAACCAATTCAATCATGTAGTGGCAATCGGTGGCGGCCACGGTCTTGGACGTGTACTTTCATCACTCGATTTTCTAGGCAATCGTCTCACAGGTATTGTTGCTACGACGGATAATGGTGGTTCTACAGGTCGATTAAGAGCCGAGCAGGACTGCATTGCTTGGGGTGATTTGCGTAATTGTTTGTCCCAACTTGCTCATCGTCCTTCTGTCGGCTCACAATTATTTGAGTATCGCTTTCAAGGCGAAACTGAACTCAGTGGTCACAATCTAGGTAATTTGATGTTGCTCGCCTTAGATAAGTTGTGCGTTAGGCCCCTCGAAGCTGTCAATCTTATTCGGCATATGCTTAAAATTGAGACCAATATCATTCCGATGTCGGAGCAACCAACCCATTTGGTGGCATTACGAGCGTCCGGCTCAAAAGTGTTTGGTGAAGTGAATGTCGACAAGATGAATGAAGCTCCCATTGCACTATGCCTTGAGCCACAAGTTGATGCGACAGCCGAAGCCTGTGAAGCCATTTGCCGCGCGGATCTGATTATCTTGGGACCTGGCAGTTTTCTTACGAGTGTGATGCCACCTCTCTTATTACCCTGCTTTGCTAAAGCATTAGCAATGACAACCGCGCCCGTAGTCTTTATCGATAATCTGAATGAAGAAACTTCGCCAGCAGGCCAGTTTAGTATTGAGCAGCGCATAGCCTGGTGCCATCAAGTAATTGGTAAACCCGTGATCACTAAAGTGCTGCGACATTCGGAACAAGTGCGTTTAGGCACCCTAGTTAATTATTTTCCCTTAAAAAATCGTCATAATCCGCAATTGCATGATCAGGCTAGTCTGCGTGATGCGCTTAACGCCATACTGCGGATAAAGTCAGAATTACCTTTAGAAACATTAGCTTCGTAATTGTTCTCTATACTGATAAACCATAATACTTAAGTTTATCGACCGCATAAAAGTAAAAGGACAGCCTAAGCTGTCCTTTTTCGTGAGCCTCTTTTAAGTTAGAGGATTTGAGCAATCGCCTTACAGATCACAGGCATATTAGTTTTGGTCATACCCGCCACACTAATGCGACCCGAGCCGACGATATAAATGCCGAACTCGTCTTTCAAACGGGCAACCTGTGCTTTATTTAAGCCGGAGAAGCTAAACATACCGTTTTGACGAGAAATAAAGCTAAAGTCCTGGGTCACACCTTCATCTTTTAAGCTTTGTACAAATAGCGTACGCATCTCGGCAATACGTTCACGCATTTCGGTCAGCTCTTGTACCCAAAGGGCTTTCAATGATGCATCACTCAGAATCGTACTCACAATTAACGCGCCATGGGCTGGTGGATTTGAGTAATTTGCACGAATAGTACGTTTCACTTGGCTAAATGCACGCACCGCTTCATCGGCATTTTGTGCAACCACAGTCACGGCGCCGATACGCTCGTTGTATAAACCAAAGTTTTTAGAGAATGAATTTGCGACCAATAGTTCTGGTACTTTTGACGCAACTAAGCGTAAACCAGCAGCATCTTCTTCAATACCAGCACCAAAACCTTGGTATGCAAAGTCGAATAATGGAACTAATTGCTTGTCCGCACAAAGATTAGCGACTAATTCCCATTGGGTTAACGTTAAATCGATACCCGTTGGGTTATGACAGCAACCGTGCAGTAGAATAATGTCGCCCGCCTGTGCATTGGCGAGATCTGTCATCATGCCATCAAAATCAATATCTTGGGCACTGGCGTTGTAGTAACCGTATTCTTTAACCGTCAAACCCGCAGTTTCAAAAATATTTTGATGGTTTGCCCAAGTTGGATTACTTACCCACACAGTGCGCGATGGGGTATTACGCAATAAGAACTCGGCAGCAATACGCAGTGCACCTGTACCACCAGGCGCTTGAGCCGTTGCTGCTCGGCCAGAAGTCACGAGATCACTACCTTCACCAAATAGCAGCTCTTGTACTACGCGATTATAGGTTTGAACCCCTTCTATCCCTAAATAGTTTTTAGTTTTCTCTTGCTCAAGCAATAGGGCTTCAGCTTTCTTCACTGATTGTAATACTGGAGTCTGCCCTGCTTCATCCTTATAAATGCCAACACCAAGGTTGACTTTATCTTGGCGCGGATCGGCCTTAAATGTATCGGTTAAACCAAGGATGGGATCGGCGGGTGCGAGTACTACCTGAGAGAAAATCATGACTACTTATCCTAAATGTTCACGTGTAGGGGGAAAATTCGGCTTATTTATACCACTGTCTTAAGAGAGGGAATAGCGCCTATTACCGCTTCTTAAGGAAATAGTTTGGCTATTATGGATTGATTAAAATAAATAACAACTAAATGAGAGATCATTTATGTGAAAGCTGAATTTTTTGAAAAATATGATTTTTTAGAGGCAGATCACTATCGCTTCAAGAGTGGCTTTAAAGTTATAAACTTGAAATTATTGCCAATAAAAAAGGCCTAACAAATGTTAGGCCTTTTTTATGTTATGGTACCCGAGGCCAGACTTGAACTGGCACGCTGTTACCAGCGAGGGATTTTAAATCCCTTGTGTCTACCGATTCCACCACTCGGGCAAACTCTTTATATTAACGACAGTAATCGTATCATTAATACTTTAATCTATGGAGGCGCGACCCGGAGTCGAACCGAGATCGACGGATTTGCAATCCGCAGCATAGCCATTCTGCCATCGCGCCAAATTTCCAAACTCGTAGAGAGTTGGAGCGACATATCGGGTTCGAACCGATGACCTATACCTTGGCAAGGTATCGCTCTACCAACTGAGCTAATGTCGCATCGATGTCATAGAGTAACGTTACTACGCTTTCCCCTGACTGCGGATTGGCATTCTACCGATTTAACCTTCAGAGTCAATCAACAAATTTGAAATATTGCGCTTAACCACACTGTTTGCCCAATATTCAGCCATAGCGATATAAACTTGCCGATAGAATCAACAATTCACGGATTTGCTCAATAACAATGTTCAGATAAATTGTTATTCAACATAATTGAAGTATAAAAAAAGCGCCCTCTCAGGCGCTTTCTCTGTTGTACTTCTGTCTGTCGCAATTAAGCAGGCAGAGACAGCGTTGTTAAGCCTAACATCGTTTGCATAACACCGACTACTTGGCAGCTGTAACCAAATTCGTTGTCATACCATACGTACAGAATGGCGCGTTTACCTTCGGCGATGGTCGCTTGAGAATCAACCACGCCCGCATAGCGAGACCCCACTAAGTCGCTTGATACGATTTCAGTTGAGTCTGTGTAGTCAATTTGGTTCTGCAAGGGTGATTGCAGCGCCGTGTCTTTTAGGTATTCGTTCAATTCGTCTTTGTTGGTCTCAGCATTTAAGTTCATGCTGATGATCGCCATAGATACGTTTGGTGTTGGCACGCGAATCGCGTTGCCTGTCAGTTTGCCCGCTAATACTGGCAGAGCTTTAGCGACGGCTTTCGCTGCGCCCGTTTCAGTGATCACCATGTTTAATGGTGCACTGCGACCGCGACGGTCAGCACTGTGGTAGTTGTCGATCAGGTTTTGATCGTTTGTATATGAGTGAATCGTCTCAACGTGACCATTCTCGATACCGTACTTATCATTTACCGCTTTCAGTACTGGTGTAATGGCGTTAGTGGTGCAGCTCGCTGCAGACACAATGATGTCTTCTGGCGTAATATCGCCTTCGTTCACACCGTAAACGATGTTCTTGATGGCGCCTTTAGCAGGCGCTGTCAGTAACACTTTGCTTGCACCAGGGCTCTTCAAGTGTAAGCCTAGGCCTGCTTCGTCTTTCCAAATACCCGTGTTGTCTACCACTAAGGCATCTGTAATACCGTATTTAGTGTAATCCACTTCATCTGGTGAGTTTGCGTAAATCACTTGGATATAAGTACCGTTAGCGATGATGGCGTTGTTCTCTTCATCCACTTCAACAGAACCGTTAAATGGACCATGAACAGAGTCACGACGCAGTAAGCTTGCGCGTTTTTCTAAATCGCCCTTCTTACCACCACGTAATACGATAGCACGCAGTCTTAACTTGTTGCTGCGGCCAGTACGTTCGATCAGTAAGCGCGCTAATAAGCGACCAATACGACCAAAACCATACAACACCACATCACGCGGAGCGATATCATCAGCATGATCAATCGCAGCCGCTAATTCGCGTGCCATATAGCTTTCAATTTCGTTGGTATCGGTATGTTCAGCCCAGTATTTGACAGCAAGCTTACCAATATCCACTTTACATTGTTTAACAGCGAGTCTGCTTAAGGCTTGAACAAACGGGAAACTCTCGCGTAAACGTAATTTCTCGCCGACATGACGACGAACTAAACGGTGCGCTTTAATAATCTCAATAGTAGAAGCATTGAGTAATGGCTTACCATAAACCACAACTTCGACGCCTTGGTTACGGTATAACTTGCCCAGCAAAGGTTGCATTGCCTCTGCCATTTCAAAACGTTCTTGCCAACTTTGTAGGTGTTTATCAGCGCTCATTTACAGATCCTTTATCTCACTTTTCAATAAAATATATTGAAAGGTTTGAGTAACATGACGAAAAGACCAATAATCTTATGTAGGTTTTAGGGAAAACCCTCTGTTTTGGTCGGCGCCATTGTAATGAAAACTGACCCAGCTTGCTAGTAAGATATTTTCTGTAAATCTGTAATTTTATTAGAGAAAATTGCATTTTGGAGCGTATTTTGAGACAAAATCTAGTAATAATTACATCATTTACCCTCGCGATAAGCCTTTTCGGTTGTGATAATGGCCGAAATATCGAAACGATTTGTAAAAATAATCCTGAAATTTGTGCCGATTTGCATAAGGATGGCTGGTGTTTAGCCGAGAAAACAAAGTTGATCCAAAGTCGATACGACCTAATGGACAATAAAAATCCTACAGGCAAGCAACTCTATCAACAGTTAACTTACCTCGAGGACTATAGTCGATGTATTGAATTGGCCTCGGGCGTTCAGCACATTATCCACACAAGCCGCACAGCTGATAGAGCCAGAGCCTTTCGACTAAGTACACAAAATTTGAGTCGGTTGCAGGATGAAACCCGCGAGCGCCAAGACCCGTTTATGTCTTATTATCAATGGACACGTTTTGGTGACACGGATGCATTAAACCGACTCTTGGCACAAGAAAATGCTGGCGAAGTCACTGAGCCATTTCTTTTAGCGCAAATAGCCACCTACTACAGCAACCGTAATGCCATCAAAGCGCAACAACTCTACCTTACTGTGTTTGCAGAGATCCAATACGCTGACTTTGATCCAAATTGGTTGCTTGGGCTCGCTGCAGCCTATCGCCAAACCCAAGCGCTAGAAAAAACTTACATGCTGACAAAAGCCAATTTACTACTTACGCAGCAGAAGTATTCTGAAGATAAGATGCTAGCCTTAATCGGTGGCAACAAAACGCTGGCGACAAGATTAGATGAATACGCCCAGAATTTGATCAATGCGTTAGAAGATGGCCTCTATTCGACTAGTCCGGTTGCGCTCTGGCTTGCTCCACCTCAGACAGAGGTAACACCGCCAGCGGCAACTCCCGTCGAACCAGAGAAGCCAAACTCGCCTTAAGGCTTGGGCCTTGAGTAACGTCGGCAAAATGTTTGCCATCTTGTAATTTTTTATCAAAATGCAGAGCTAAAAAAGGTGTTTTCGCGAGCAATGTAAAAAAAACACCTAATTTGTTAACCGAATCCCGGCAAAATAGCCGAATTAACTTGACGATAGCTGTCAGTTTGGTAATTTTACTACCAGTTGAATTTTATAATCACCAGAGGGATATGAGATGACTATCCGTGTTGCAATAAATGGTTACGGCCGTATCGGTAGAAACGTATTACGCGCCCTGTACGAAAGCGAAAAAGCTTACCCAATCAAAATTGTTGCCATCAACGATTTAGGCGACGCTTCAATCAACGCTCACCTGACAAAATACGATTCTGTACATGGTCGTTTCAATGCCAAAGTTGAGCATGATGCTGAAGCAATTTATGTTAACGGTGACAAGATCCTCACTTTCCAAGAGCGCGATCCAGGCAAATTACCTTGGGGCGACCTACAAGTAGACGTGGTATTTGAATGTACCGGTATCTTCACTTCTAAAGATTCTGTTCAACCGCATTTAGCCGCTGGCGCAAAGAAAGTGATTATCTCTGCACCAGGCAAAAACGTTGATGCAACCGTCGTTTACGGTGTAAACAACAATGTGTTGACCGCGGATATGACCGTTATCTCTAACGCGTCATGTACCACTAACTGCTTAGCGCCTTTCGCTAAGCCGTTAAATGACGAAATTGGTATCGAATCAGGTCTGATGACTACCATCCACGCGTATACCAACGATCAACGTTTATCTGACGTATACCACACAGATTTACGCCGTGCCCGCGCTGCGGCACTGTCGATGATCCCAACTAAAACTGGCGCTGCGGCTGCTGTAGGTTTAGTTGTGCCTGAATTACAAGGTAAATTCGATGGTTTAGCGGTACGTGTACCGACTGTTAACGTGTCTTTAGTGGATTTATCTTTCATTGCATCACGTGACACAACCGTTGAAGAAGTTAACGCCATCATCGAGCGTGCAGCAAGCGTAGCACCACTGAGCGAAGTGTTGGCCGTCAACAAAGAGCCGTTGGTATCTATCGACTTTAACCACAATGCGTTTTCATCTAACTTCGATGCGACGCAAACCCGTGTTAACGGCCGTTTAGTCAAAGTAATGGCTTGGTACGATAACGAATGGGGCTTCAGTAACCGTATGTTAGACAACGCGGTTGCGTTAATGAACGCTAAATAATCTCGATTAGCGATTTAGCTAAAGCCCTGCAAATGCAGGGCTTTTTGTTATTTCCCGTATGGCAACTGCAATTAAAAAAATATCCCCACAATGCGGGGATATTAATGTTGAAACTCGATGTGCGACTAAAAGCGCTTAGGCATTACCCTTCACTTTCATATTGAGCGTTTTAGCGAAATCGAGCATACGGGTCAGCGGGATTAACGCTTTCACTCGCAAGTCTTCATCAACAAAGATCTCATGGGTGGTTTTGTCGCTATCACTTAATGACGCTTCAATGGCTTTTAAGCCATTCATTGCCATCCAAGGACAGTGGGCACAGCTCTTACAGGTCGCACCATTACCGCCAGTCGGCGCTTCGATTAAGGTTTTACCCGGCGCTGCTTGTTGCATTTTGTAAAAAATACCGCGATCGGTCGCGACAATAAAACGCTCGTTAGGCATGGTTTGCGCAGCTTTGATCAACTGACTGGTGGAGCCGACAGCATCCGCCATCGCCACCACACTCGCGGGTGATTCTGGGTGTACCAAAATTGCTGCGTCGGGATAAACGCTTTTCAGATCACGCAGGGCATTCGCTTTAAACTCATCGTGAACGATACAGTCGCCCTGCCACATCAGCATCTCGGCGCCCGTTTGTTTGGCAATATAGCTGCCTAAGTGACGGTCTGGGCCCCAAATAATTTTTTTGCCTTCGCTGTCTAAATGCTCAACAATTTCAAGGGCAATACTCGAGGTCACCACCCAATCGGCACGGGCTTTTACCGCCGCAGACGTGTTGGCGTAAACAACCACGGTATGGTCTGGGTGCGCATCACAGAAGGCGCTGAATTTATCGATGGGGCAACCTAAGTCCAATGAACAGGTCGCTTCAATAGTCGGCATCAGAATGGTTTTTTCTGGGCTTAAGATTTTGGCAGTTTCACCCATAAACTTCACCCCAGCGACGATTAACGTCTTTGCGGGATGATCGCGGCCAAAGCGCGCCATTTCAAGTGAGTCTGAAACACACCCACCAGTTTCTTCAGCCAGAGCTTGAATTTCAGGGTCGGTATAATAATGGGCAACCAATACCGCATCCTTTTCAATCAGCAGCTGCTTGATACGTGCCTTGTAGTCCGCCTTTTCGGTATCGGACAGAGGAATTGGCTTAGGCGGAAACGGATAATCAATAGTTTCGATTGTTGGGGCAAATGCGCTGGGGCTCATAACAAATCCATCAGGATAACAACGTTCGCGAATTATACGTAATTGGGCTCAAAAGATTAACCCATTTATGGCCTGCGAATAAAAAAGGACGCTAAATTGCGTCCTTTTTTGCTGGATTGGCTGTAAGTATTGGCTGACAGCCGATTAGCGCATGGCTAACAGCATATCCTGCGGCTGCTCAAGGTATTGTTTCCACAGGTTACAGAAACGGGCAATGGTGCCACCATCAATAACGCGATGATCCCCAGACCAACTCACTTGCATGATCTGACGCGCTTCCACTTCACCTTTCGCATTAAAGCGAGGCAAAGTTTGTAACTTACCTAATGCGACAATCGCGACTTCCGGTTTATTGATAATCGGCGTTGCGACTGTGCCACCTAAGGCGCCAATATTTGAAATCGAAATTGTGCCTTCTTTAAGATCCGCCGGCGCCACACGGCCGCTACGCGCAGCATTGGTTAAGCGGGTGATCTCGGCAGCGACCTCAAGGATGCTCTTATCTTGCACATCCTTGACGTTTGGTACCAGTAATCCCACCTTAGAGTCAACCGCCATACCTATGTTATGACGCGCCTTGTAGGTGATTTCCGTACAATCCGCATTCACTTGGCTGTTAAGCACTGGGAACTGCGTTAAGGCTAACGACATGGCTTTCATAAAGAATGGCATCATGGTCAGCTTAACTTCGTCGGAAGAATATTTGGCCTTCATGCTTTCACGCAGTGCGACTAAGTCTGTCAAATCAAACTCTTCGCAATAGGTGAAGTGTGGAATGGTTGATACCGATTCCACCATCATTTTCGCCATCACGGCTTTCACGCCACGGATAGGCTCAACAATGTCACCCCGTGCAGCGCTTGCTACTGCAGTAGAAACAGTTGATTGAGCAACAGTTGGCGCTACCGCCACTGGCGCAATGGCAGGCACTGCGCCGCCTTGCGCTTGGAAGCGAGTAATGTCTTCCTTATACACACGGCCATGTTTGCCACTCCCAGGTACGCGACTTAAATCGATATCTAAGGCTCGCGCCATACGGCGAACGGCAGGGCTTGCTAAGGCTTTACCTTGGCGAGCAGGCTCTTGCGTCGCACTTACGCTCGCACAAGCTGTTGGAGCGGCAACATTCGTATTAGCGCTAGTCGTCTCTTGTGCATGACTGACTGGTGCACTAACGCCACCTTCGACCTCAATTGCAAATAGTGGCGCATGTACTTTCGCTAACTGGCCCTTACGGTAGTGCAATTTGACAATCTTACCCGCTTTGATGGCGGGAATTTGCACTAGAGCTTTATCTGTCATCACATCGGCGATGGGTTGGTCTTCAACCACAGTATCGCCCTCTTGCACTAGCCACTCGACCAGCTCGCACTCAACAATACCTTCGCCAATATCTGGCAGCAGAAACTCTTCAATACTGCTGCTAGCAGCACTGATTGCAGCTTGGTTTGGTGCCGAATGTTCGACGGTTTGAGGTGCGACTTGACTCGACGGTTCTTCCGCCTCAATTTGAACGGCATAAAGTGGCGCATGCACCTTAGCAATATCACCTTTAGCGTAATATAGCTTACTGACTACACCAGCAAATGGTGCAGGAATTTGCACTAAGGCTTTGTCGGTCATCACATCGGCGATGGGCTGATCTTCAACAATCGTATCGCCCTCTTTCACCAACCACTCGACTAATTCGCACTCGACAACGCCTTCACCAATGTCCGGCAAAATAAAATCTTTAATCATACCGGACTCCTAGAAGTTCACTGATGCTTTGATGGCTTCAAATGTTTTGAGCGCATCGGGCATATATTCTTTTTCATGGACCAGTGGGTATGGCGTATCTAAACCACATACACGGCTGATGGGTGATTCTAAATACAAGAAACACTCCTGCTGAATTGTGGCCGCAATTTCACCCGCAAATCCACCCGTTAATGGCGCTTCGTGGTTAACGAGCAGTCTCCCCGTTTTCTTCACTGAGTCAGCAACCGTATCCACATCCCAGGGCGCAAGTGTACGTAGATCAATAATTTCACAGGAAATCCCTTCTTTGGCTGCCATGTCGGCCGCCTTTTCAATGATTTCCATCTGCGCGCCCCACGCCACTAACGTGATGTCCTTACCTTCGCGTACCACTTCGGCTTTACCGAGCTCGATTTCATAATCACCGGCGGGCACTTCACCCACAGAGGCGCGATATAAACGTTTTGGCTCGAAGAATATCACCGGGTTTTTATCACGAATCGAGGCAAGCAATAACCCTTTGGCCTGCGCTGGATTACGCGGCACAACCACTTTTAAGCCTGGGGTTTGGGTAAAATAGGCTTCTGGCGATTGTGAGTGATAGTGACCACCTGCGATACCGCCACCATAGGGAGTACGGAACACCAGGCTTCCCACATTAAACTCATTACCGCTGCGGTAACGGAATTTAGCCGACTCGTTTACGATCTGGTCAAACGCGGGGAAGATATAATCAGCAAACTGGATTTCTGCCACAGCGGTCATGCCATTGGAGGCTAACCCGTTGGCAAAACCCGCAATACCTTGCTCAGTCAATGGCGTGTTAAAGCAGCGGCTGCGACCAAACTTTTCCTGCAAACCCGAAGTGGCGCGAAACACGCCGCCAAAATGGCCGACGTCTTCACCAAACACCACCATGCGTTCATCGGCTTGCATTGCAATCGACAAGGCCTCATTGACGGCCTGTAACATATTCATTTCTGCCACGGCTTATAGCCTCCCTGCACTTTTGGGATAGGATTGCGGATATTTCTTAATGTGTTCTTTGAGATCGCTCAGTTGCTTTTTCAGCGCTGGCGTTGGCTTGTCGTACACATCTTCAATAATCTCATCCAGCATAGGGATAGGCAGTTTTTCCGCGACTTTAACGGCGGCTAACACTTCTTCACGGTACTTTTCGTAACGCTGGGCATCATCGGCTTCGGCTAACCAACCTTTATTAATCAGCCACAACTTAAAGCGTTTGACCGGATCGTGTTGTTGCCATTTAGCCTCTTCTTCTTTTGAGCGATAGCCAGATGGATCGTCTGAAGAGGAGTGAGCGCCAAGGCGGTAAGTCATGGCCTCAATCAATACTGGCGCGTTGTGCTCAATCGCATAGGCACGAGCTTGTTGAGTTGCCGCCAAAACTGCCAGCATATCATTGCCATCGACGCGAATGGTGTGCATGCCGTAACCCACACCGCGACTGGCGATGCCGTTACCGGCAAATTGCTCTTCCGTTGGGGTAGAAATGGCATAACCATTGTTACGGCAGAAGAATATCACTGGGCATTTTAACACCGCCGCCATATTCAATCCGGCATGGAAATCGCCTTCCGATGCGGCACCTTCACCGAAATAACAGACAGCAACATTACGTTTCCCCTGCATTTTCAGGCTATAACCGACACCTGTCGCTTGCGGGATTTGAGTGGCCAGTGGCGATGAAATGGTTTGATAGTTCAGCGCCGCGCAGCCGTAATGAATAGGCATTTGGCGACCTTTACCCAAGTCCTTTTCGTTACTGAACATTTGGTTCATAAACTGTTCAGTGGTAAAACCGCGATAACGCAGCGCCGCATGTTCACGGTATTGCGCAAGGATCACATCCTCAGGATCGAGTGCAGCGACACTGCCGACAATCGCCGCCTCTTCACCCGTACAGGTCATATAGAAGCTGATCCGTCCCTGACGCTGTGCGCCAAGCATACGTTCATCGAGTACCCGCGTGAACACGCAAGTATCATAAATTTTGGTGGCTAAGGCTTCATCTATAACAGGCAAAACCGCGGTTTCATAGGTAGTGCCGTCTGCTTGTAGAATTCGAAGGATAGGAATGTGAAGCGATGCCTTATCCAAGAAGCCGACACGGTGCACTGTATCAGTGTTGAGTGTTGCTTTGCTCATATTGTGCTCTTGTTATCTCGTTACGCTGCAGAAGATCCGCAGCGCCTAATTTATACGAATATGCCGGATGAACATTACGTTAACGTAAACTACCTATCAACCGTTGGCACAGTTCAAATGACAACTAATCCCCAATTTGCATGTATATATTGCTTTACAAACTTAACGAACGTTCGGCGCTACTGAGGGGATCAAACAAATCACGGTGCGATTGCCAATGGGCACCTTGGCATTAGGGAATACAATAGATTCAACCTCTTGTTCTACTTTAATTTCTTGCCCCCCCTCTCGGGCTAAGACAAAGCCTTTTGGAAAAGATCTGAAGTTTTCGACATCGGTCGCGAAGGTAAATTCAAAATCATCAAAATGTTTGTTAATCACGCGGCACACTTGATACAGATTCACTTTATCTGCCGAAAATGGCTCAAGCTGCAAGGGTTTGTCGGTGATAAGGCGCATAAACATCTCTTGGGTGGCAATAAAACGCGTCATATCGTTCTGCCCCATGGGATACACTTTACCTAATTCAATGGTAAAGGCATCGGCGCCATACTGCTCGGAGGAAAAATAGCTAAAGGTGGTTGTTGGCTCATGGTGAAATAACACAGTATCCACGCCACTGGCTGCTAAAAACATGATTTGCTCGGCGCTGTAAGCACGGCCGGGACGATAGGGGTAAATCGCAAACTTTTCGTGTTTTGACGCTCGCATCGCCGTGTGTAAATCGTAGTGAATTCGCTGGCGCCCTGCGGCGGCGCCCTTAAAGAAGCGGTCAACATAGACTTCTAATTTTTTCGCCCGCACCCGCTCAGGATTGACTAAGCCGGGAGGATTTGAATGCTCGCCACTAAACAGACGATTCATGTTCTCGTCGATAATGCGAGTGCCGTTATTAATCGCTAAAGGGTTACCAATAAGAAAGAGCGTGCGTTGTTTGGCGATGATTTTTTGTTGGAGAAGCTGTTTGATTAAGGTATTGCAGAGTTCGATGGGGGCGGTTTCATTACCGTGGACACCGCAGGAGAGAATGACATCCTTACCTTGGGCTTGTGCAGGCTCAAAGACGATGACGCCCGTGTCCCACACTTCGACTCGAGTATGTTCCCCTAAGGCGAAACTAAACTCATCTCCGAGGGTTTCAGGATTAGCGAGGGTCAGCGCGAGAAAATCCTTCGAATCTAACAGAGCTTGTAACACAGAATTCTCCTTATAATAGCGTGTTAAAGACGGGAGTGATGGCAATAACTGCCTGTTTCATGCCACTTATAGCTACCCGCCTTAAAAAGCGCATCCATACTAACACAAGTTTTTAGGCCGTTACTCTGTCATTCTGGTCAAACAAGCGCATTTCGCGGCAAAACAACAGCATCTTAGCCGCATTTGGTCGACATAGGATTAATTTTGTCGACACACTTGCTTTTAGGGATGAGTTTTATCACAATCCTTAGCCATCTAGACTTCTATCAGGATTTATCATGGCGTTAGCAACTTTCGGTGCCGGCTGTTTTTGGGGCGTAGAGTATTTCTTTAGACAAGTCAACGGCGTGACCAACGCGACCTGCGGCTATATGGGTGGCAATAACGAAGCGACCACCTATGAGGAAGTCAAAAAAGGTAAGACAGGCCATGCTGAAGTCGTACAAGTAGAATTTGACCCTGCGATTGTAAGTTACGACCAGTTACTAGATGTGTTTTGGAAAAACCACAACCCGACCACGCTCAATATGCAGGGCGGCGATATTGGTACTCAATACCGCAGTACCATTTTCTTCCATGATCGTGAGCAAAAAGCGGCGGCCGAAGCCTCAAAACTGGCCTTTGCCCGTTCAGGTCGTTGGGGATTGCGTCATATCGTCACTGAGATTGTGCCGTTACAGCAATTCCATGTGGCAGAGGAATATCACCAAAACTATATCGATAAGAATAACTTACCAAGTTGCCATATCGAGTACTAGGCTTAGCGATTAAGCTCAAACCTGAATAATTTGACCTTACAATCGCTGCAAATAAAAACGCACTCATAGGATTTCTATGAGTGCGTTTTTTTATCGGTAAAAAGAATGCGTAAACGCTAAATCAGGCGCTGAGGGCCTTATCAATCAGGGCTTGTGCGTCCTTAATGATATCGGCAAGATGTTGCTCACTGATAAAGCTCTCACCGTAAATCTTGAATAACGCCTCAGTTCCCGATGGCCGCGCAGCAAACCAACCATTCGCCGTGGTCACTTTAATGCCACCAATTGAAGCATTATTGCCCGGCGCATGGGTCAATACGGCCTCAATGTTCTCACCCGCCAACATAGTAGCATTCAAGGTCTCGGCATTAAGCTTGGCAAATTTGGCTTTGTTTTCAAGGCTAATCGGACTGTCGATACGCTTGTAGAAGCTTTGACCAAATTGCGCGACCAACTCTTGATGACGTTGTCCCGGCGTTTTACCTGTGACCGCAAGCATTTCGGCTGCGAGCAGCACTAAAATAAAACCGTCCTTGTCAGTACACCAAGTCGTGCCATCACGGCGCAGGAAGGCGGCGCCCGCACTCTCCTCACCACCAAAGGCAATGGTCGCCTCGGCTAAGCCATCGACAAACCACTTAAAGCCAACGGGCACCTCGAGCAATTTTTTACCGTGAAAGGCACAAATTTTGTCGATAAGTGCGCTTGATACCAATGTCTTACCAATGGCTAAGCTATCACTCCACTCTGGTCTATGGGTTAACAGATAATCAATCGCTACCGCTAAATAGTGGTTGGGGTCCATAAGCCCAGTGCCCGGACACACAATACCATGTCTGTCGTAGTCAGGGTCATTACCCACGCATAGATCGAAGGACTCTTTATGGGCCAGTAACCCCGCCATTGCATAGGGCGATGAGCAATCCATGCGGATCTTGCCGTCCTTATCCAGTGACATAAAGCTAAAACTTGGGTCGACTTTATCATTTACTAAGGTGATATCGATGCCATAGTGCTTGGCAATCGGTGACCAATAATGGATACCCGAACCACCTAATGGATCGACACCCAACTTAAGTTTGGCCTTTGCAATGGCATGCATATCGACGACATTTTCTAAATCCGTCACATAGGGCGTGATTAAATCGATGGCATGCACATAACCAGAGACTAACGCATCGGCATAAGCGAGCTTATTCACACCCTTGAGCGCAGCGCGCAGGTAATCATTGGCACGGGATTCAATCCATGCGGTGATATTACCTTCAGCAGGACCACCGTGGGGCGGATTGTATTTGATCCCACCATCCTGCGGCGGATTATGGGACGGCGTAATAATGAGGCCATCGCTTAAGGCGGCACCACTCAGCGCCGCGGCGCGATTAGCGCAAATAATGGCGTGGGACACCACAGGTGTTGGCGTAAAGCCATCATTTTGCTGGATATGAACCGTCACTTTGTTGGCGGCTAACACTTCAATCGCCGATACATAGGCGGCATAAGATAAAGCGTGGGTATCAATACCTAAAAAGAGTGGCCCTTCGATATTCACCGATTGCCGATAATCGACCACGGCTTGAGTAATCGCCCAAATATGATCTTGGTTAAAACTGCCTTGAAACGCCGTTCCACGGTGCCCAGAAGTGCCAAATGTGACACGCTGCTCCGCAGCATCCACATTAGGTTTAATGCTGTAATAATGGCTCATCAGCTTTGGAATATTCACCAGATCCATCTGACTCGCGATTTGCCCTGCCCGTTGATGTATTGCCACCTGATCCTCTCCTACTGGAAAATCGGTTAATTAAATGGAAACGCCGCATCATTGCGGCGTCGATAAGTCGTTATACGCGTTCGGCAATGCCGTTGGCGATTTGGGCATCGCAGCCAAATTGCACCAGTGCCTCAGCTAAAATGGCCCGCTTTTTCGCAGTATTGTTGTTGGTTGTTACCCAAAAACCCGTCTGACCAATTTCCTTCGGATTTGCAGTGGCACTTGCCTTGAGTAACTCCTCACGGGAACGCGCAAAGTAAAGACGATCGCGCCCTTGGATCTGTAAGATTTGTGCAAACTGCGTTTTGTTCAGTTGATACAAGCTCTCGAGCAAAAATAAGAATCGCCCCACCGCACCTTTTTGCTGTTCTAACTTATGTTCATCCACCAATTGATTAAAATCAGCTGCAGCGACAAAGGTTTCGACTTGTGGCACAAATTGTGGTTCCGGCGTTGCAGCCTCTAAGCTCGGTTGGCTGATAGCCTGTGGCTGCGCCTGCTCAACCGTATCGACGGACAGGCCGAGTAATCGACGGAGAATGTCAGAGGCGCTCTCACCAATACGTTCCGTTTTGCTGGCAATATGACGATAGAGCTCTTCATCCACTTCGATGTATTTCATAACCTTATTATCCTTTGTTATTCGATAGGCATAACCGCAAAAATGCACCACAAACGATCCTCGCAAAGGATCTGTGCGATCGTTACCCCAGTGTATATATCTCTATCAATCTGATAAAGCATCATTAATCTAAAAATGCGTGAAATCGCACATCAAATTAGCACAAGTATGTTAATCGCTGAAAAAGCCAGCAAGTTCGGCACAAATATCATCCGAAACAACCGCAAGACTTGTCAAACTTAAAGCATACAAGGCACAATTCACGCAACACGAGGCACTACAGCACAGGCAATTCCATGAATTATGTATCCACAGGTCAGGGGGAAGCAGTCCTCCTTATCCATGGACTTTTTGGCAATTTAGATAATCTTAAAGGATTAGGCCAAGCGCTCGAAGCCAATCATCAAGTCATCCGCGTTGATGTGCCTAATCACGGCTTAAGTGAACATTGGCAACAAATGGATTACCCAAACTTAGCCAAGGCCATGGTGGATTTACTCGATGATCTCGAGCTTGAGCGTGTCCATATCGTAGGCCATTCCATGGGCGGAAAAATTGCCATGGCGACCGCACTAGCTTACCCAAATCGTATCATCAGCTTAGTGGCCGCTGATATTGCTCCTGTTGCCTATCAACCACGCCATGATGCCGTTTTTGCGGCGCTTGAGAGTTTACCGCTTGTAGGCCATACAGACCGCCGCTTCGCCCTTGCTCATTTATTAGCTGCTGGCATTGATGATGCGACAGCACAATTTTTACTCAAAAACCTCCAGCGCAGCGACACAGGCTTTCGTTGGAAAATGAATCTCACAGGCTTAAAAAGCGGCTACCCCAATATCATCGGTTGGCACAACCTTCCCAATGAATCACAATTAGTGTTTGCTGGTCCGAGCCTTTTTATCCGTGGCGGCGATTCAAACTATGTCGCAGCCGAGCACCGTGATGAGATTTTGCGGCAATTCCCGCAGGCCCAAGCAAAAACATTAGAAGGGTGTGGCCATTGGTTACATGCGCAAAAACCTTCCATTTTTAACCGGATTGTGTCTGAATTTATTGACAAACACACGGTGTAAATGACAATGATTCTCGACCTAAATCATATAGCCGACACCTTGTTGATGTGATATATTCGCGCCTCTTTTAGCCTTAGAGCACTCTAGAGGACTAAGAAAGTATGTTATCTCAGTATATGGAACAAATTGAGACCCTCGGCTTGAACCTGTTTTTTGCCGCGATTTTTTTCTTTATCGGCATGGCCATCCACGATGTGCTAAAACAAGGTAATGTCCCGAAATTCGGTCGATTTATTGTTTGGTTAGTATTATTTCTCGGCTGCGCCGGGTTTATTGCAAAAGGTATTATCCAGATGTCCTGGGAAGGTTCGGGCATCGGTTAAACAATAAGAACATGGCAAAAGAAGCAACAGATAGAACCACCATTGACCTTTTTGCCAATGAAAAGCGCCGGGGCCGCCCACGTAGCAATCCTTTGTCCCGTAGCCAGCAACTTAAGGTCAATAAACGCAACCAGATCCAGCGGGATAAAGCCAAAGGATTAAAGCGAATAGAGTTAAAGGTGTCACAAGATTTATATGACGCCTTGAATGAGCGGGCGTTGGCCAGTAACATCAGCCGAAGCCAGTTAATCGAATTAATTCTTCAGCAAAAAATAGAATGCTGAGCAATCAATAGCAGCAAGATTAACGTATAAGTGAACTAGACATAAAGGATAGACAATGGCAACTGTAGGTCTTTTTTTCGGTAGCGACACAGGCAACACCGAAGCTGTCGCCAAGATGATCCAGAAAAAACTGGGTAAGAAAATGGTTGAGGTGAAAGATATCGCCAAAAGTACCAAAGAACAGATCGCAGAATACGACCTGCTGCTGTTCGGTATCCCAACCTGGTATTATGGTGAAGCACAGTGTGACTGGGATGACTTTTTTCCTGAGTTAGAACAGATTGATTTTACAGACAAACTGGTTGCTATTTTCGGTTGTGGTGATCAAGAAGACTACGCGGAATATTTCCTCGATGCCATGGGCATGATTGGCGATATCGTTCAAGCCCGTGGCGGTATCATCATCGGTCACTGGCCAACGGCTGGTTATAACTTCGAAGCGTCAAAAGGCTTAGTCGATGATGACCACTTCATCGGTTTAGGGATTGACGAAGACCGTCAACCAGAGCTGACCGAAGAGCGTGTTGATGCTTGGGTCAAACAAATCTACGAAGAAATGTGTTTAGCAGAACTCGAAGACTAACCCTAGTTTCATCGAGTGAGCTGTGTAAAAAAAGTGGCCCAATGCCGCTTTTTTTACATTTGTTCTCCACGTAAATGAAAGCGATATTTCCAATGGTAGCTCCCCAACATCCCCACTGGGATATCTTCTGTACTGTCGTCGATAACTACGGTGATATTGGCGTTACTTGGCGTTTAGCCAAACAGTTAGTCAATGAATATCAGATCCCAATTAAGCTTTGGGTCGATGACTTAAACAGTTTTTCGCATATTTTACCGACCCTTGACCCTAACCTCACTTGCCAGATTTTTCATGGTGTGACTATCCTTCATTGGACTACGCCCTTACCTTTGGTATATGAGCCAGGCGAAGTGTTAATTGAAGCCTTCGCCTGCGAATTACCCGATGTAGTGAAGCAACAACTTGCTGAACTGCATATTAAAACACCAAAATCTGTGCCTTTATGGCTTAATTTAGAGTATTTAAGCGCGGAAGATTGGGTCGATGGCTGCCATGGTTTACCCTCGATGCAGGCCAGCGGCATTAGAAAGTATTTCTTTTTCCCGGGCTTTACACCTAAGACGGGTGGACTGATTTGTGAGCGAGAGCTATTTGCAGAGCGCGATGCATGGCAACAGGATAGCGCCAATAAGCTGCAATTATTTGAGCGTCTTGGTCTTAAGGATATTAAAGCGCAAGATACTGTCTATAGCGTCTTTAGTTATGAAACCGAGTCGCTCCCAGCCTTATGTGAACTCTGGCAAGCCACAGCAAAACGCGATGCAAAAATTCATGTCCTTATCCCAAAAGGCCGCAGCTTAAACAGTTTGCAGCACATATTGCCCTGCCCTATAGAGGAATTAATACCTGGGCAGCAAATTAAACTGGGGGATTTAACCCTGCATATCTTGCCGATGACCGATCAACAGGGATTTGACCGCCTACTATGGAGCTGCGACGTTAATATTGTCCGCGGTGAAGATAGCTTCTTACGGGCCCAATGGGCGGCAAAACCTTTTATTTGGCATATTTATCCGCAAGAAGATGATTATCATCTAATAAAATTAGAAGCTTTTATTCGACTTTACTGCGATAATCTGCCCCCTGATATTGCTGACACTTGGTCTAAATTGAACGTTGCATTTAACCAAGGAGAGCAATCCGCCGTGAAAACTCACTGGCAAAACCTAAATCCAGTCTGTTTGCCACTCTTACAACATGCTAAAGAATGGCCAATTGACGCAATAAATGCTGCAGATCTTGCAACTCGGCTAGTCCAATTTGTGAAAAAAAGCTAAGATGCTGCGCTGATATAGAAAATCGACATATAGGAAATTGTGTAATGAAAACTGCTCATGAAATCCGTCCTGGTAACGTGATCATGTTTGAAGGCAGCCCATGGGTTGTACAGAAAACAGAAACAACTCGTTCTGGCCGTAACGCTGCCATCGTTAAGTTAAAGCTGAAAAACTTACTGCTTAACTCTGGTACTGAAACCACTTTTAAAGGTGAAGATAAGTTAGACGATATTATCCTAGATCGTCTGGATTGTACTTATTCTTACTTTGCTGATCCTATGTATGTATTCATGGATGCAGAATACAACCAATACGACGTAGAAGCTGAAAACTTAGGTGATGCAGCAGCTTACATCGTTGACGGTATGGAAGAAACTTGCCAAGTGACTTTCTACGAAGGCAAAGCAATTTCTGTAGAAATGCCAACCACTATCGTACGTGAAGTGATCTACACTGAGCCATCAGCTCGTGGCGATACTTCAGGTAAAGTAATGAAGCCAGCAACTATCACTGGTGGCGGCACTATCAGCGTGGCTGACTTTGTGAAAGTTGGCGACAAGATTGAAATCGATACCCGTACTGGCGAATTTAAAAAGCGCGTATAACCGCCTTTTTTCGTCAGAGAAAGCCAGTGTCCGCACTGGCTTTTTTATTCTTTGGTAAACGCAATAATTTCCTCAGCAATATTGCTTAAAGCAACCTGCCGACTGACTGCGCCGAGCTTAACAGCCTCTTTTGGCATACCATAAACCACACAACTGGCTTCATCCTGTGCCAATGTTGTGGCTCCAGCATGATGCATATCTAGCAAACCCCGAGCACCATCGTCCCCCATACCAGTCATAATTATGCCTAGGGCATTTTTACCCGCAGCATTAGCGACTGAACGAAACAACACATCAACCGAGGGGCGATGCCGACTGACCAACGGTCCGTCCTTAAGCTGAACACGATATTGAGCACCACTACGTTGTAGCAGCATGTGCTTGCCGCCGTTAGCAATGAGCACAAGACCCGGCATCACTCTATCGTTATCTTCGGCTTCTTTCACTTCCATTTCACATAAACTATTTAACCTACTAGCAAAGGCCGCCGTAAAATGCTCTGGCATATGTTGGACAACAACAATACCGGCACTTGTACGTGGCAATGCCGTTAACACGCACTCAAGTGCATGGGTTCCACCCGTTGAAGTTCCGAGTGCAACAACCCGATCCGTCGTTTGGTGTAGCGCATGGTTTGTTGATGTTAACACTACATCGGCGTTATGTTTCGCGGCGACAGGCATTTTTGCTGGGGTATTAACACGCAATTTTGATACTGAGGCTTTAGCTGCAGCACGCACGGACTGGAGTAAACGGGCTTGTGATTCCTCCAAAAATCCCTTCAATCCTAATTTAGGTTTAGTAATGATATCAACCGCTCCCGCGGCAAGTGCAGCAATAGTCACTGAAGCACCTTGCTCAGTGAGTGTTGAGCAAATTACGACAGGGGTTGGCCTTTCAGCCATCACTTTTTTTAAGAAAGTAATGCCATCCATTCTTGGCATTTCAATATCAAGAATAATGACATCGGGCCATTGCTGTTCAAATAATTTAAGCGCAAACAACGGATCCCGAGCACAGCCTAATAAAGTAATATCAGGCTGGTTAGATAACATGCTGCTGAGCACTTGTCTGACAACTGCTGAGTCATCGACTATGGCGACATTAATCACAAGGCCCCCTTAAGTCTTGTTAATCCGACCAAATCACCACCGAGTTATTAGAGGCACGCATATCTTCACTCGCTTGATTAAAATATCGGTATTCTTCATCCTGAAGTGACGCAATTTCTTCATATTTATTCTCGATTAAACTGCGATACACCGAATAATCCGACGGATCGAAATAAATTATTCGACCAGAATGGCCGCCAAGATCTTCACTAATAACAGGGATTCGTTCACGTTGTAGAAACTGTCTAACAAAATCAATATTCATCCCGCCAATATCATAGTGATTAAGGATATTGTCAGCACACAAAGATAAAACATTCGCGCCTCCAAATATTTTACTCTGCAAATTTTGCCGCTGTGCTCCTAACTTTAGCATGGCATTGATTAAGATCTCCATGGCATGAACACCATAGTAACCTGCGCGAGAATCAAGAAAATGTGTAAGCTTGCGCCGATCAGCAGCTAATAAAAAGTGATTCATTCCAATGACCTGAGCCTTGGGATCAAATAAACATACTGCCACACATGAGCCCAATAATGTCTTTATGAGTTCGTTTTTCGCCGTCACATAATGCTCACCAGGGCCAATCATGATTACTGTTCTTTGATTTAAGGCTGTCTTTTCCACATCAAATCCTTTGATAGATAGAAGGTTTAATCTGCTTTAACCCATGTTTTACGTGCATCAAGGATTCGGTATGTGAAATAAACAAATAACCACCGACTTTCAACTGCTTTATTACATGGTTTATGACCCTTTGCTTAGACTCAGCATCAAAATAAATCATTACATTACGAATAAAGATTAAATCGCACATTCCGACACTTTCACAGGATTGAGTCAGATTCATCGCAAAAAAGCTAACTTTACTCTTTAAGCTTTGGTCAATTAAAAATGTACCGTTTTGCTTACCCACCCCCTTTAAGCAATACTTCTGTAATCTCTCAAAGCCGATGGCGTCATTACGTTCAAGGGGATAATGTGCCATTTCAGCCTTCGCTAGCACCCGCTGGCTAATATCAGACCCCTGCACTTGCCAGTGACCATCAATCCCTAAATGATCCGCCAACAGCATGGCTAAGCTGTAAGCCTCCTCTCCAGATGAACAAGCTGCTGACCATACCTGCCAGCTTTTTTTTTGTGGATGTGTTTTTATTAGGTGTTTAACAAATTCAAAATGCTCTATTTCACGAAAAAAGAACGTTTCATTGGTCGTCAAAGCATCAATAAAATGATGATACTCAATATTTTCAGAGTGTTTTTTGACGAACTCAAAGTAATCTCCATAATTTTCATAACCGGTTTCTTTTAGGCGTCGACATAATCGACTAGCCACCAATGATTTTTTAATGTCGCTCAAGAATATACCGGCCTCCTCATACAAAAATTGCCGAATATGTTCAAATTCCCTTTGCGTTAAGGCGGTATGTTCAAGCGGCAACGGTGAGGACTTCATAGTGCTTCATCAGTGGCATCAGCTGCATGAAAATTGAGTTGGCTAATTGCACTAATGTCGGCCACCGACAGCACATAATTGATATCAAGTAATATCATAAAATGTTCGCCAACTCGCCCCATTGCGCGAATAAAGTCAACTCTGAGATCGGCACCAAAATCCGGTGGCGGCTGTGTATGTTCATCATCAATTTCAAGAATTTCATTCACTTCATCCACTAACATCCCAATGGTTTGCTGCTCATCCTCGTGACTGACTTCAACCAACACAATACAACTTTTTTTTGAGATGACCGTTGTTAGACGCCCTAGCCTTTTGGACAAATCAATAACAGGGACGACCTTACCTCGTAAATTAATAATACCGCACAAAAATTCTGGCATCATAGGCACCCGCGTAATGCCTTCAATTTCAATGATCTCTTTTACATCCAAAATACCAATTGCAAAGGTATCATTCCCTGACTGAAAGGTAAGATATTGGGTAATATCTCCCACTGAATTGGCCTTCATCTCATTCACTAATTGATTCATGATAGGCCCCTATCAGAATCGTTCGAAATCGGTACGTTCAACATGTTGCTTAGCTTTGGCTGTCTTACGCCCAGAAGCCGCCATTACAGTTGATTTACCTTGATGAGATCTTTCACTACTGATGGCAAGTTTAAAAAACTCTACTGCGTCAAGTAGTTGATTAGCCTGACCGTTTAACTCCTCTGATGTCGCGGCCAACTCTTCTGACGCAGATGCATTCTGCTGTGTGGCTTTATCAAGCTGTAGCATAGAGTCATTAATCTGGCTGATCCCAATGGCTTGTTCCTCAGAGGAGGAACTAATTTCCTGAACCAAATCAGATGTTTTTTGGATATTAGGCACAATATTAGCGATCAAACGGCCGGCATTTTCAGCAATACCAACACTTTCGCTGGCTAGTTTATTAATTTCTTGTGCCGTTAAGCTGCTGTTTTCCGCTAATTTTCTAACCTCGGAGGCGACAACGGTAAAGCCTTTACCATGTTCACCAGCACGGGCCGCCTCAATGGCCGCATTGAGACTTAATAGATTAGTTTTATATGCAATGTCTTCTATTAGGCTAATTTTCGCCGCAATCTGTTTCATTGCGGCAACGGTTTGTTCTACCGCTATTCCACCTTGTCGTGCTTCTTCAGCGGCTACCGTTGCCATATTATTGGTAACCCTTGCATTTTCGGAGTTCTGCTGGACAGACGCATTTAACTCTTCAACGGCACTGGTCGTCTCTTCGACACTAGCAGCCTGCTCTGTTGCTCCTTGGCTTAGACTTTGAGCGGTACTACTGACCTGTGAAGAAGCACTAGACAAATTATCTGCACCACTTCGAACCTGAGCAATCACAGAAGTAAGGCTATCAATCATATCAATCATCGCCTTATAAACCCCCGTCGCATTTTCACGCTGTTTTAGCTCTACAGTTAAGTCTCCGTTAGCGATTGCGCGCGCAATCGTTTCCATATCACGAGGTTCTCCGCCCAACGGTTTTTTAATTAACTTCACTAAAAACCATGCCAAGAAAATGCCGATCAAAATAGCGGCGATAGATACACTAATAACAGTGGTAAGGGTCTGCTCATTCTGTGCTTTAACAATAGGACCAAGGGCATCTTGCCTTTTTTGGATGGTTAATTTGATATCTTCAGTTTGGCGCGCAACATCAGCACCGATACGGTCGAGTTGATTTTGCACAATATCGTTTCTTTCGCTAATAGTGCTATAAACTGACTTTAACGAAGACGCATAATTGTCAATGCTGCTGGTAAATTGTAATAATTTTGATTGTGCATCTAGATCTATTGCCACAGTTTTTAAGGCAGAAAGACGCTCTCCCTTAGCTAAATCAATAGCCATCAGCGCCTGCTGTAAATCGGCATCTAAATTTGTTTCAAGGAATTTAGATGCTGCTAAACGAGCAGCCAATATCGATTCGAGCACAGAACCTGCTCGATAAGCAACATCAATCTGACCTTTATTATAGGATTGATGCATAGTGTCAGAAATCAGTTTTACAACTTCAGTTCCTTTAGGAACCAACACATTGGTAACTTCATCATTGCGAGATTTAATCAATTTTACTACAGATTCAAAGTAACTATTGTAATCAACAATATCTTTGCGAATATCTGAAAGTTGTTGACTCAATTCAGGCTCGTTAATCTCCGTGATCGCTTTTTGAATGATGTCATTAAGAATAACATTACGTTCATTGAATACTTTATAAGCCGATTCATTCTTCTGAAAGATATAATCATAGGCCTGTATTTGAATTGTAAGCATATTAGCTTGGATGCGACCAGCCATATTAGAGTCACGCGCCAACGAGCGGTAATCATTAAAACCGTCAATGGCTTTCGTTAGCCCGACATAGGCGGCTAATGAAATCACAATCAATAGTAATAACACCAATGCATAACCACCAGAAATCTGCATGCTGAGCGTCAGTTTTTTAAACATAGTCAATATTCCTTTTCAACATAGGCTATTCATCTATCAGTGCTACATGATGATATTTTTTGGCGCTAATACTTGCTTCAGTAATTAAACCCTGTACATCAAGGATCAAGGCAATATCTCCCGTTCCTAAAATAGTGGCACCGCTTAATCCCTTGAGATGTTGAAACATTTTCCCTAAGGGCTTAATCACTGTTTGCTGTTCACCAAATAATTTATCGACAACTATCCCTGCTTTAGTTCGACCAAAACGAACAACAACAAGGCTTTCACGGGTATGGTTTTGATTTAAATTCGGTATATTAAAAAAACTTTTAAGTCGTATAAAAGGCATCAGTTCCCCACGCAAACTGATGTAATTCTTCTGTTGCTCATGCCATTCGCCCCGATTGAGCTCGACACATTCTTCTACCATATTCAGCGGTATCACATAGTTTTCGTTGGCAGCACCGACCATAAAACCATCAATAATGGCAAGAGTTAATGGTAATGTGATCGTCACTTTTGTACCTTTACCCAGCTCGCTATCGAGTTCAACTGAGCCGCGTAACGCTTCAATATTGCGTTTAACTACGTCCATACCAACACCTCTTCCTGACAGATTACTTGCTTTATCTTTAGTACTGAGGCCTGGTTCAAAGGCTAATTTCAAAATTTCAGAATGGCTAAGCATCTGGTTTACATCAATTAACCCCAATGCTTCAGCCTTTCTTCTAATGCGTTCAGGGTCAAGTCCAGCACCATCGTCAGTGACTTCAATAACGATATGTCCAGAATCATGGTAGGCATTTAACATCAGATGTCCCTCAGCGGATTTACCGGCCTTGAGACGAGCCTCTGGAAGTTCAATACCGTGATCTAGGGCATTGCGAACGAGGTGGGTTAAAGGGTCATTAATCTTTTCAACAACGATTTTATCGAGTTCAGACTCTCCCCCTTGAATGGTTAACTCAATTTGTTTACCTAGTTCATTGCTGACATCGCGTACCACTCGCCGGAAACGTGAAAAGGTTTCGCCTATCTGCACCATACGTAGTTGTAAGGCATTTTCTCTAATTTCTTGAACCAGATGTTCTACCGATCCTACTAGGTCATTAGCATCGAGAAATTGGTAACGGTCGACCATCACCTTCATCGCGGCACTTGCCGTCACCAACTCACCAACCAAATTAATTAACTGGCCAAGACGATTAGAATCGACGCGAATAGTTTGCGCCTGCTCTCGAGCTTGTATTTGTTTTTTAAGGGCTTGCTCAACCACAGGTTTATCGACAAGTAAGTTTGCAATTAGCACTTCGCCCAGTTTTTTAGTCGTGCAGTCTTCACTCTTGCCAGACTGTAAATCGAGTGATTTAGAGAGTTCTCTTTCAGTGATGGCGCCGATCGATAGCAGAATTTCACCTAGCCGCTGATTTTCAGACGGATTCAGCTGTTCAATCAGAGCTTGAAATGATTCGGAGATTTTTTGTGAAGGTAGAATCTGTATATCGCAATCATCTTGGGCAAATTCAAATACCGACTCAATTTGTTCTTTCGTACAATCTCCAGCAAAAATAATACGATAGCGTAAAAAGCAACTTTCGAAGTCACATTCTTCGAATGGCGGCAACTTGTGGCTTAAACAAATAACTTCAAGCACTTGACCTAATTGATGCAAATAACGAATAAAGCTTAATGGATCTAATCCATTACGTAGTGCATCGGCTTTAAAATCCAGTGATATAAGCCAATGGCCCGTATCAAGATAATGTCCTTCTATCCGTTCAGGGGTAATCGCCTCTGCGGCGAGAGTCTGAGGGTAACAAGGTTCAAGGTTTTCATGTTGCGCTAATTCGGCCAAAATTGACTGACTTTGAATGCAGAGTGTATTCAACTCTGCCTCATCCTCCTCTACCGCAGCATTGACCAACGCCCATGTATGATCTTTACACTTAAGGAGTAGTGCTATAAGCGCACTATCTATTTTCAATTCATTTTTGCGCAGCCTATCAATTGACGTTTCAATGGGATGAGTAAAATCAACGATGGCACGATAATTAAAAATACCCGCTGCACCTTTTATCGTGTGCATTGCTCTAAAAAGTTGATTTATTAATTCTGTACTTTCTGCGTCGACCTCTAATGACAATAATGCATCTTCCATTTCTGTCAGTAGTTCTTCCGCTTCGGTCATAAATAACTTTTGAACGTCATTAGCGGTCATAGGCGAGTCTCCGAGGATATCACTATGGTATCGTCAAATGTGCCAGACAAACCCGAAAGTGCGAGGGCATCTATTACCGCTTTGCTGTGGTGACAAAATTCTACTCGATGTGCCTCATTCAATACTTTAAGCGCCAGAAGCCACTGAAGCCCTGCGGTATCGATCTCTGTCACTTGAGAAAGATCAACACTGATGTCTACACCCGGTTGCAAATGACCGACTAGTGCATCACGAAATTCCATAACACTATAGATAGTTAACTCTTCGGTTAAGTTAACCTTAATAGATAGATCTTTTAGCGCGATATTGATTGGCATACACAAATCCTTTTACGGTAAACAAAGTTTAGCTACCGCATCAAGCATTTGGGGTGGTTGAAAAGGCTTGACTACCCATGCCTTAGCTCCCGCCATGCGACCTTCTTCCATTTTATCCCGACCCGCCTCGGTGGTGAGCATAATGACTGGAGTGAATTTATAACGCGGATGTTTTTTAACTTCTTTTAAAAAGCTAATGCCATCCATATTTGGCATATTAACGTCACTGATAATAAGATTAATTTTATCGCCATTGAGTTTACTCAGTGCATCTTTACCATCACAGGCATCAATGACCTCATAACCTGCGCCCCTAAGCGTAATACTGACGACATGTCGGATAGAGGCAGAGTCATCAACTACGAGTATTCTTTTCATCTCAGTGGCCATCCTTGTTTTATAAACGTGAACTAAAAGAAGTTAATAGAACTTTTCTCTGCATGTTGATAATGGCTATCTTTTTTTGAACTATGGTGAATATGCTGTTCGGTCGCCACATACCTTTGCTTCATCATGGCAAGCAAGGAATCCACATCACCTTCAGGAATAGGTAAACCGGCTTCCCTCGCTTGCTGTTGAACACGGATTAGCTCTGTAAGTTCATCAATACTGGCGACAAGCTGTCTTAACATTTGGTCGCAGCGATCTTGAAATTGAAAATCCACTAATATTTGCTCAATTTCTCTTTTAACTTGCCGACCAAGCTCTAATGCTTGAATACCCTCATCTTTCATTTGCAAAGTACGATTTTCGAGGTGGTCAATTACACGGATGAGAATGGACTCGCCACCTTCTAGCGCTTGGCTTTCCTGTAAAGTAGCTGCATCGGTCAGCTGGTATAGTTCCGCCATTCGTTGATTTAATTCAGTGATCTGCTGAGTGATCCGTTCACCTGTCTGCCCTGATTGAGCGGACAAGGTTCTGACTTCATCAGCCACTACGGCAAAGCCGCGACCCGATTCTCCGGCTCTAGCGGCTTCAATTGCCGCATTTAAGGCTAATAAATTGGTTTGTTGGGCAATTTTTCTAACTTCAGCTGCGAGTCCATCAAGTGCTTTGGTATCGTTAACTAATGCGGTTAACTGTTCTAAATGGTGCAGTTTGGCACTATTCATCTGGTTTAAGTCATTAAATAATGCTTTTAGCAGTGCTTTGTCGTCTTCTATAGCTGGAGAGTGGAGTTGATCTGCGATCCCAGTTGAATTACTAGTGACTTTTTCGATTTCGCTGATAATTGAACTAAATCGCTCCGTCATATTGGCTACGCTTTGGTTCATTTGTTGGTCGACAGAGACGATATGTCCCTGCCATACGGGTACTAAGCGGGAAATAATCGCCTCAAGTTTGGCGACTTGTTGGTCAACATGATGTCGTTTCTCTTTTTCATAGGCGAGTTGGCGAGATTGATAAAGATGAGTCGATTTGTGAATTTGTGCCCGAAGCACCCAAGCAAATCCAAAGTATGAGAGTAAAGATAAGCCGGCAAGCCACCAATGGGAGAGCCAAACGAGCCCGCAGAAGACTATAGCTCCAACAATAAAGGTCAAGGTGGTGGTAGAAAAAAGATTGCGCTCCATGCTTGTCATTTTTACTGTCTCTTTTATTTCTATTATGTTGTTACGGAAGAAACTTTTCCCTACAGATAAACGTAGTCGCTTTTTTCGTATTACGCCAAAACTCTGAGTACTTCTTGAACAAGATCACACAAAAGGCTGATTTAATTAAATAAGCCTCTAATTATCTAAATAAATTTAACATTGGGGATGAAATGACGTTCGGATTAAGTACATCGTAAGTAGTTGATGGCTATCGGTCTGCTAAGTGGTATTATTTTTTGAACAGTTTTTAAGCTCAAACAAACCACAGCATCGAGACTATAAAATTTTCTATGAATGCGCCATTTTTCAAAAACACAGTTCAACCCTCTAAAATTCATTGATTTTATAGCCGAATACTAGATAAAGATCTTAAGGAAAAATGAGTTATGGGCTTAAATTTTCCTGCATAAATAACCCTTTCTTGCAAGTAAGCCGTTTATAGGTACCGTAGAATGGTTGTTCCATTATCCTAGCAACCTCTTTTTAAGTCTTAAGGAGAAATGTATGAAATTAACTCAATTGCGTTATCTTGCGGTAGTACCACTGGCCTTTACGTTGCTTTCTTTTAATGCCAGTGCTGTCAGTCCGCCTCATCCAACAGGACTTAATGCCCCAATGATTAATGTTTCTCGTATGAACACCAATAATTATGCTCCAGGGGAAGCCGTTAAAATGTTCCCTGCCCCCAAGAAAGGCATGGTTCAACATATTTTGACATTACCTAAGCTTGAGAATGAAGCAGACTACATGGTCGAGATCCAAATAGGCCAAACTCAACTTGTTGATTGCAATAAACATGGACTCAATGGCCAGCTTAAAGAGCTCACCGTTGAAGGTTGGGGTTATAACTACTATCAGGTCGATGAAATATCAGAAGGCCCAAGCACTATGATGGCCTGTTTTGAATTAGCCAAAAAAGAAGCATTTCTAAGGATCCCAAGTGAATTAACACTGCGTTATGACAGTCGTCTACCAAAGGTGTTTTATCTACCCGAGGGTGCAGAACTGCGCTTTAGAACGTGGAAGGCTGATTCAGCGTATCAATATTCAAAGTAATCATGTAATAAAATCAAAAAGAAGGGATATCTATTGCAGATATCCCTTTTCATTTTGAGTCTTAACATTGAGTCGTGCTAATTGACGTTTTCTAACACAACCCAGACAGCTTTACCTAAGGTTGCGAGCATCACAGCGCAAAATATGGCGATGACCGCAGTATAGGAAAGCCAACGAAGATAGCGTTGACCTTTATCCATGGTATTGTGTTATGTCAATTAACCGATCTGTGTGAGTCCGCCCATGTATGGACGCAGCGCCTCAGGGATTGTCACGCTACCATCAGCATTTTGATAGTTTTCCAAAATCGCAACTAAGGTACGACCTACCGCAAGACCAGAGCCATTTAAGGTATGTAATAATGCGGGTTTGTTATCAGCCTTAACACGGTAACGCGCTTGCATACGGCGCGCTTGGAAATCCTTCATATTTGAGCATGAAGAGATCTCACGGTAAGTGTTTTGCCCAGGTAACCACACTTCAATATCGTAGGTCTTGCTTGAGCCAAAGCCCATATCACCGGTACAAAGCACCACTGTACGATATGGTAAGCCTAAACGTTGTAAAACCGTTTCCGCATGGCCAGTCAACACTTCGAGTGCAGCCATTGAATCTTCTGGCTTAACTAGCTGTACTAATTCCACTTTATCAAACTGATGTTGACGAATTAAGCCACGGGTATCTTTACCGTAAGACCCTGCTTCACTACGGAAACACGCGGTATGTGCGGTTAATTTAATGGGTAACTCATCTTCATCAACGATGGTATCACGCACTAAGTTGGTTAATGGCACTTCTGCGGTTGGAATAAGGCTTAAGCCTTGGCCTTCTTCGGTCGCAGGTTTTGTGTGGAATAAATCCTCACCAAACTTAGGTAATTGGCCAGTACCCAATAAGCTTGCTTCGTTAACCAGTAATGGCACGTAGGCTTCGGTATAACCATGCTCAGTGGTGTGTAGATCTAACATGAACTGCCCTAATGCACGATTTAAACGGGCAATTTGGCCTTTCATCACGATAAAGCGTGAGCCAGTGATTTTCACTGCGCTCTTAAAATCTAAACCGTTTAGGCCTTCACCTAAATCGATATGATCTTTAACGGGGAAATCGAAGTTGCGTGGTGTGCCCCAACGACGGATTTCGACGTTTTCAGTCTCGTCAGCACCAATAGGCGCAGACTCATCTGGCAGGTTTGGCATCGACATAGCAATCGCGTTCACTTCTTCAAGTACCGCGGCCAGCTCGACTTTCTTCGCATCTAATTGCGCACCTAAATCGCCTACCTGCGCCATGATGGCATCCACATCTTCGCCGCGGGATTTAGCTTGTCCGATGGACTTGGAAATAGCATTACGCGAGGCTTGCAGCTCTTCCGTTGCCACTTGCAGTGACTTACGTTTTTCTTCTAATTGGGTGAGATGAGCGACATCTAAAATAAAACCACGGGTAGCTAATCGCTCAGCGGTCACTGCTAATTCGTTGCGCAAAAATTTAGGATCTAACATGTGATATATTCTTAATAGTTAAATGCGAGAAAAAACCAGTTGTTGACCTAAGTAAACCATAAACAAACATAGACTTAGGTTCAACACCACATTCAAAGCCGCCTTCAACCAATCTCCTTCTTGCATCAGCAATAAAGTTTCGTTTGAGAAGGTTGAAAACGTTGTCAAAGCACCTAACAGGCCAACACCAATTAGTGCTTTGAGTTCTGGGCTGATATGACTCAATTGTCCCAGTGCGTAAATGACGCCCATTAAAAATGAACCAAGGACATTGACCAACAGTGTACCAAAAGGAAAACTGCTGCCAAATACTTGGATCATGAATATTGAAATAAGATAGCGAAAAACCGCACCAATGGAACCACCTAAGGCCACAAGTATGAGATTATTCATACCTTTTTCTCCCACTGGCTTGATCTAATTGCGCTAATTGCGCCAATTTGTCCTTAATCCGCTTCTCAAATCCCCGTTCAGTCGGGAAATAAAATTGCGATGCTTGTAAGGATTCGGGGAAATAATTCTCGCCGCTGGCATAGGCATTGGGTTCATCGTGGGCATAGCGATACTCGGCGCCAAAACCCATTTCCGCCATGAGTTTGGTTGGCGCATTACGCAGATGATAAGGCACGGCCTCTTGGCCGGTTTCGCGCGCTAGCGCCCTCGCCGCTTTAAAGGCGGTGTAAACTGCATTACTTTTAGGCGCACTGGCTAAATACACAATCGCTTGGGCAATCGCCCGCTCACCTTCGGCAGGACCTACGCGGTGAAAACAATCCCAGGCATTGAGCGCAATGGTCATGGCAGCAGGATCTGCGTTGCCCACATCTTCTGAGGCTATGGCTAATAAGCGTCTGGCGACATATAGCGGATCGCCGCCACCTTCTAAAATGCGGCAAAACCAATAGAGTGCGGCGTCTGGCGCCGAGCCGCGAATCGATTTATGTACCGCCGAAATCAAATCGTAAAACTGATCGCCATTTTTATCGAACCCCGCCACTTGATGGCCTGCGACTTGAACCAGCATTTCAGTGGTAAAACTGCCACCATCGGCCACCATATCGCTCATCAATTCAAGCAGGTTAAGCGCCTTGCGCGCATCGCCATCACATAACTGCGCCAGCTTACTGAGCACATCATTTGGCATAATTAACTGACGCTGCCCTAAACCACGCTCGGCATCCGTTAAGGCTTGGGTGATGATATGCACTATCTCATCTTGGCTTAAGCGCTTGATAAGATAGACGCGTGCCCGCGACAGTAAGGCATTATTGATTTCAAATGAAGGATTTTCCGTGGTCGCCCCAATAAAAATCACAGTGCCATCTTCAATAAAGGGCAAAAAGGCGTCCTGTTGACTCTTATTAAAGCGATGCACTTCATCAACAAATAACAAGGTACGTTGGCCACGGGATTGAGCAACCGCTTGCGCTTGCTCAATGGCGGCGCGAATATCTTTTACACCCGACGTGACCGCCGAAATACGTTCGACATGGGCATTAGAATAATGGGCGATAAGTTCAGCAAGGGTCGTTTTACCTGTGCCCGGCGGTCCCCATAACATCATCGAATGGGCGCGGCCCGCTTCTAATGCTTGGCGTAGTGGTTGGCCCTCACCTAACAAATGAGCTTGACCTATGTACTCAGCTATCGTCCTTGGGCGCATACGCGCGGCCAAAGGACGAAAATCGGGCGCAAAATTAAACGATAAACTACTCACTCGCTAACCTATTGGGATTTAACACGTTGGTCATCAACATCAACGTTATCTGGCAACACAAACTTAAACAGCGCTTTATCCGCAGAACTAATAGTGTGTTGATTGCTTAAGTCAAACTGGCTCAGATTGCCTTTATCATCGAGTACATTAAATTTATTCAGTGTGCCTTTGTTAAAACACACATTGACCGCAGAAATACCAGCGTCCATCGACTTAGGTTTGATTTCATAACAGTCTTGCTTCTTGGTCACGCTATATTGCGACCAAGTGGCATCATCGCGGTGAACTAATAAAGCGATAGGCGATGCATTAATAGCTTCAGCAAAATCCATAATCACAACTTCCTCGGCAAAGGGGTTGTAGATCCATAAGTCT
This sequence comes from Shewanella sp. DNRA4, assembly GCF_012843185.1. Classification (NCBI taxonomy): domain Bacteria; kingdom Pseudomonadati; phylum Pseudomonadota; class Gammaproteobacteria; order Alteromonadales; family Shewanellaceae; genus Shewanella; species Shewanella sp. DNRA4. The sequence continues at coordinate 172,646 of NZ_JABAIP010000010.1, read as the reverse complement.
TTACCGTCGGCGACAATTTTAGACTCATCGGGCGCCGTTAAATGCCAATAAAACTGATTAGGGTGAGCAAGTGCAAATACGCCAGCCCCGCTTTGGATAACTTTTTTATTCACATCAGTAACGGTTTGCTTAAAATCCGCCTTAAGGGACTCCGTGCCGTTTAAGGTTTCGCGTAATTGCTTAGCATCATCGGCCAACACTGCATTGCTGTATAACAATGGTGATAACAACACAGCACACAACAGTTTTTTCATAGGTATCCTTTGGACTAAAAGTTGAACTCGCCGCATTATGGCGAGTTCAAACTGACATCTAGCTTAATATTAATAGTGTTTTGGAGCCGGAGGTGCTAACACTTCACGGTTACCGTTATGGCCCTGCGCCGAAACCACTCCCTGCATTTCCATTTGTTCGATAATACGCGCAGCACGGTTATAACCAATCTTAAATTTACGCTGCACGCTAGAAATCGAACCTCGGCGAGTTTCGGTCACGAAGGCAACGGCTTCATCATAAAGCGGATCGTATTCTTCATCGGATTCAGCGGTTTCACCCGGCAATAACACTTGTTCACCCTCGCTCACGCCATTGAGGATCTCATCAATGTATTGTGGCTTACCTCGGGCGCACCAATCGGCAACGACACGGTGAACTTCATGGTCATCGATAAAGGCACCATGGACACGATTTGGCACTGCGGTTCCGGGCGGTAAGTACAACATGTCACCCATACCGAGTAAGGTTTCAGCACCTTGCTGATCTAAAATGGTACGGGAGTCGATACGGGAAGACACTTGGAACGCCATCCGCGTCGGAATGTTAGCCTTGATTAAGCCGGTGATCACATCCACCGACGGACGCTGGGTCGCGAGGATTAAATGGATACCCGCAGCACGGGCTTTTTGGGCGATACGGGCGATCAGTTCTTCCACTTTCTTACCGACAATCATCATCATGTCGGCAAATTCATCGACAACCACCACAATCGAAGGCAGTTTATCTAAGGCTGGTGCCTCTGGCTCCATGCTGTCAGACGATTTCCACATAGGATCATAAATCACTTCACCATTGGCTTTAGCTTCAGCGATTTTCGCGTTATATCCCTTGATGTTACGAACGCCCATCATAGACATTAATTTATAACGGCGCTCCATCTCACCCACACACCAACGCAGCGCATTGGCCGCTTCTTTCATGTCGGTAACGACTTCACAGAGTAAATGCGGGATCCCCTCATAAACCGAGAGCTCAAGCATTTTCGGGTCAATCATGATAAAGCGAACATCTTCAGGACCAGACTTATACAGCAAGCTGGTGATCATCACGTTCACCCCGACTGATTTACCCGAGCCTGTCGTACCGGCAACCAATAAGTGCGGCATTTTACCTAAGTCAACCACAACAGGCTCACCGGAGATATCTTGGCCAAGCACCATAGTTAAATTCGATTTGCTCTGAGTAAAGGCTTCACAGTCGAGTACATCACGCATATACACTGTTTCGCGAAACTTGTTTGGCAGTTCAAGGCCAACGTAAGATTTCCCTGGGATCACCTCAACGACTCGCACACGCTCTGCCAGCAGTGAACGGGCTAAGTCATTTGCAAGGTTTGAAATCTTAGAGGCTTTAATACCTGGCGCCAGTTCAAGCTCAAAACGAGTGATCACCGGACCTGGATAGACCCCCACAACAGTAGCCACAATGTTAAAGTCGGCAAGCTTAGCTTCAACTAAACGTGCAACCTGCTCCAACTCTTCTGGGCTGATAGGATTCTTTTTACGATCGGGAACATCCAACAAGCTGATGCTTGGCAACGGATCCATTGGCTTAGTTGGGACAGGTTTATTTTCATGGCCAGGTAAAACAACAATGCCATCGACAACCTTAGCCTTAGGAGCTTGCTTTTGGCGCTGCGCTTGAGTCACTGCCCCCGTAGATGCTTTGGTATCAAAATCGATCACATCGTCATCATTGAACGTTAAGATGTCATCATCTTCATCAATGATAGCTTCGCGATGAAATACGGGTTCATCCTCATCGTCGTCGAAAACCTGAGCATTGAAACCGTTATCGGTTTCATCTTCTTCCAAATCAGCATCTTGCGCTTTAGCTACCCAAGGTGGCGCTTCAAAATGACCGTATTCAGCGACCGCGCTAACAGGATCAAGTTGCGGCTCAACGCGTTGCTGGCCTTTAGGTTCAGCTTTTGCTTTATTGTTGTTTAAACTTAAAATTTTAACCAAAGAAGATAACTTACCTTTACCACTACTGGCTTCAGTGATGAATTCTTCACGGGGCTCTTCTGGTAACGCCCGTGTATGGATCACGCGGCTTTGTGTTGTATCTGGTTGACGTATTTTTGCTTTATCAAGCACATGTTGCGAATCACGACGCTCGCGGAATTTATCCACAACAGACATAAAACCGCGAGTATCTTCCGTTTCTCGCTCACGCTTTAACGACTGAGGTAAACGTTTGAGTTGTTTGTAGCACCAGATTGAGACAAAGCCGACCTTTTCAACCACAGTCAGCCAACTGATCCCTGTTAATAGCGTAAAACCCGAGCCTAAACAGCACAATAGCAATAAGGTTGTGCCTAACTTATTAAAATATGGCAGCATCGCTTGACCAATGACATCACCAGCTACACCGCCTGCGGAAAACTCATAGATATTATTGGCGTTCATGCTGGCTAATGCCGAAAAACCAAGAATAAGTAGCAGAAAACCAATGATCCGCAATGCGACCGAAAAGTAGTCGATTTCCAACAAATCATGGGCGCGCTTAAAAAGCAGCCAACCAGTAGAGGCGACAATAATTGGCATGATATAGGCTGTCACGCCAAAAAAATACAGCAGGATATCGGCGATCCAAGCACCAACAGCCCCTGTCCAGTTATTGATATCACCTTGAAAATGAGACTGACTCCAACCCGGATCTGAGGGACTGAAACTGGCTAAAGCGAGCAAAATATAAGTGGCTACAACACAGCAAATGATGAGTCCGCCTTCGAGCAGACGCTGCAAGCCTGAGAGCGTGCGTACACTATTTCCTTGAGACAAACGACTTAATCCATAAAATTGAAACAGGTGGGCTAACGATACCAGAATCCCATTAAATGTGGAGCATCTTAGGCGGTTTTTCTCCTAAGAATTACTGCTATAAGATAAAAAAACGCTCTTGGCTCATAAAAGCTAGGACTTTGACCATTAACTGATTATTCCGCAATCAATTTAGGCTACATAGTTGAAGACAAATGCCAGATAAAAATATGCCCCTAAGCTGGCTAACTTAAGGGCAAAAGCAAGATTATAAGTGTGGTTTTAAAAGGCTTACACTGGAATAAATAAGGGGCCTAGGCCCCTTATTGTAACCGTTTCAGGGTATTAAATATCGCAGAGCAGCTGGTTTATCGCAACACGACTAGTATGTTTAACTTCTTCCATCACCACGTAGGTACGGGTATCAGAAACAGAAGGTAATTTCAGTAAAGTTTCGCCCAATAGGCGGCGGTAAGCCGACATATCAGAAACACGTGTTTTTAATAAGTAGTCAAAGTCACCAGAAACGAGATGACATTCTTGAATATCATCCAACAGTTGCACAGCGCGATTAAACTTATCAAATACTTCGGGAGTATCACGACTTAATGTGATTTCCACGAATACCAGTAGGGATGCACCCAAGAAATGAGGATTCACCAAAGCAGTATAGCCATTGATATATCCTTGCTTTTCGAGTCGTTTCACTCTTTCTAAACACGGAGTAGGACTTAATCCCACTCTTTTAGATAGTTCCACATTTGAAATGCGTCCATCAATTTGTAATTCATTAAGAATGTTGCGATCGATGCGATCCAAGTCTTTTACAGGACTCTTTTTATTATATGCCATTTATTTAACCTTGCTTTATCACTAAAACAACATTTTATTCTACGTATGTCTAAAGTTCAGCAGCATAAACTGCGTCGCCGATAATATACTAGATATCCCTGAATTAATCACGTTCAGGTCACGATAAAATAACAATTATGCCCATTAAAAGTGGGTTTTTCAGGCAATTGAGGCTCAAAAATGATTATTGGTGTACCAAAGGAAATTAAAAACCACGAGTATCGTGTCGGTATGGTTCCTTCAAGCGTTCGCGAATTGACAATCAAAGGTCATGAAGTGTTTGTAGAAACGAATGCCGGCACGGGAATTGGTTTTACTGATCAGGATTATATTGATGCAGGCGCAAAAATATTAGCAACTGCTGCTGAAGTCTTTGCTAAAGCAGAGATGATTGTAAAGGTAAAAGAGCCTCAGGCAGTTGAACGCGCCATGCTGCGTCATGACCAGATTTTATTCACTTATCTGCATTTAGCACCGGATTTACCACAAACTGAAGATTTAATTAAAAGTGGTGCCGTATGTATCGCTTACGAAACTGTGACCGATGACCGTGGTGGCTTACCGCTGTTAGCCCCGATGTCAGAAGTGGCTGGCCGCATGTCTATCCAAGCGGGTGCGATGGCGCTGGAAAAATCTTCTGGTGGTCGTGGTATGTTATTAGGTGGTGTACCCGGTGTTGAGCCAGCTAAAGTTGTGATCATTGGCGGTGGCATGGTCGGTACTAATGCAGCGCAAATGGCTGTCGGTATGGGCGCAGATGTAGTTGTGCTTGATCGTAGCATCGATGCACTACGTCGCTTAAACATGCAATTTGGTTCTGCAGTTAAAGCGGTTTACTCGACTGCCGATGCGATTGAGCGCCATGTATTAGAAGCTGACTTAGTCATTGGTGGCGTATTAATTCCTGGTGCTGCGGCACCTAAACTGGTGACACGTAGCATGATTTCTCGTATGAAACCAGGCAGTGCTATCGTAGACGTTGCTATCGACCAAGGCGGTTGCGTGGAAACCTCCCATGCAACGACTCACCAAGATCCAACTTATATCGTTGATGATGTTGTGCACTACTGTGTAGCGAACATGCCAGGCGCAGTAGCCCGTACATCAACCTTCGCTCTCAATAACGCAACTCTGCCTTATATCCTTAAGTTAGCTAACTTAGGTTATAAAGCCGCCCTGTTACAAGACAAGCACTTACTAAACGGTTTGAACGTAATGCACGGCAAACTGGTTTGTAAAGAAGTGGCTCAAGCATTAAATCTTGAGTACACAGCGCCAGCAAGTTTATTAGCCTAATCATATGAGAGCCTAGGTTCACACGGACCTACTCTGCTTTGTTCGGCCTCACTCTGTTGAGGCCGATTTTTTATGCAGATCACAATTATCTTCACTCACGCCGGTTTTAAGCCAGAGCCTTAGTAAACTCAGGCTGACAATTTGCCTTAGGATTCGATTAGCATAATCTAAAAGAATCACCAAACATCGCTTTACCCCTACAGGTAAATTCCCTACAATCCATGCAATTTGCTAAAAGCACGGAGAGAAAAATGAGCCAAGTCAGACATAGTAACCTATTGATTTTAGGTTCAGGTCCCGCAGGATACACAGCCGCAGTTTATGCTGCGCGCGCAAACTTAAAGCCTGTGATGATCACAGGTATGCAGCAAGGTGGTCAGTTAACGACCACAACTGAAGTTGAAAACTGGCCAGGTGATGCAGAAGACTTAACGGGTCCAGCATTAATGGAACGTATGCAAAAGCATGCGGAAAAATTTGATACTGAAATTCTGTTCGATCATATTAATGAAGTGACGCTAACTGAGCGCCCTTTCCGTTTAAAAGGCGATAACGGCGAATATACCTGTGATGCGCTAATCATCGCCACTGGCGCCTCTGCCCGTTACCTAGGACTTGAGTCTGAAGAAGCGTTCAAAGGACGCGGCGTATCGGCCTGTGCAACCTGTGATGGTTTCTTCTATCGTAATCAAAAAGTTGCAGTGATTGGTGGTGGTAACACAGCCGTTGAAGAAGCACTATACCTAAGCAATATCGCCGCCGAAGTGCACTTAATTCACCGTCGCGACACCTTCCGCTCAGAAAAAATTCTTATCGACCGTTTAATGGATAAAGTCGCCAACGGCAACATTATCCTGCATCTAGACCAAACCATGGAAGAAGTGGTTGGTGATGCAATGGGTGTAACAGGTCTAAAAATGAAGAGCACCAAAGACGGTTCTATCACTGATCTAGCCGTTGCCGGTGTGTTCGTGGCCATTGGTCACAGCCCAAACACAGGGATTTTTGAAGGCCAATTAGAGATGAACAACGGCTATTTGAAGGTGCAGAGTGGTCTCCATGGTAACGCCACGCAAACCAGTATAGAAGGCGTGTTTGCCGCAGGTGATGTGATGGACCAACATTACCGTCAAGCGATTACCTCTGCGGGTACAGGTTGTATGGCAGCATTAGATGCCGAGCGTTACTTAGACGCGAAGAAATAATCTACTGTAAGTCTTATCTAGACTCAAATAATAGCAGGCACAGGTTAACTACCTTAGCCTGCAATTTTTTATCTGCATGTTGTGGCTAAAAACAGCAACAAAAAAAGGGACCAAATGGTCCCCTCTTAAGTGCGACAAACTAATTGCTTAGTTTAACGCTTCTTTTGCTTTTTCAACTAAAGTTGCGAATACAACTTTGTCAAATACAGCGATGTCAGCCAAAATCTTACGATCGATTTCGATAGACGCCTTTTTCAGACCGTTGATGAAACGGCTGTAAGACAGACCATTTTGACGAGCTGCAGCATTAATACGTGCAATCCACAGTTGGCGGAATTGACGTTTTTTCTGACGACGGTCACGGTAAGCATATTGACCAGCTTTAGTTACTGCTTGAACAGCAACGCGGTAGGTACGGCTACGAGCGCCATAATAACCTTTAGCTAATTTTAAAACTTTCTTGTGACGAGCACGTGCGGTTACACCACGCTTAACTCTTGGCATTTTCTAATCTCCTAAATTAAGCGTATGGTAATTGACGCGCGATTGCTGGAACGTCAACTTTGGCAACTAAACACTTGTTACGTAAGTGACGCTTACGCTTAGTGCTCTTTTTGGTCAGAATGTGACGTAAATGGGCTTGCTTGCGCTTGAAACCATTAGCGGTTTTCTTAAAACGCTTCGCTACACCTCTGTCGGTTTTCATTTTAGGCATTACTAAAACTCCGCATTGGGATGTTAAATAAAAAGCAAGGCGAGCGAAGGGATATAGCCTTCGCTACTTTATAGGTTGCCCTACTTATTTCTTTTTAGGCGCTAGCACCATGATGGCCTGTCGGCCTTCCATTTTCGGGAAGGATTCAACAACCGCATACTCATCCAAATCAGTCTTAATACGGTTCAAAAGATCCATACCAAGATTTTGGTGGGCCATTTCGCGACCTCGGAAACGCAGCGTAATTTTCGCTTTGTCCCCGTCTTCCAGAAAACGTATCAGGTTGCGTAGTTTTACCTGATAGTCGTTTTCGTCAGTTCCAGGACGGAATTTAATTTCCTTAACCTGAACCTGCTTTTGCTTCTTCTTTTGTTCCTTGGCTGACTTAGCCTTATCAAACAGGAACTTACCGTAGTCCATAATGCGACATACTGGAGGTTCAGCATTTGGACTAATTTCAACTAGGTCTACACCTGCTTCATCTGCCAAATTCTGAGCATCTCTGATGCTCACCACACCAATAGCTTCACCATCAATGCCGGTTAAGCGTACTTCTGGTACACCTGTGATTTCTTCATTGATTCTATTAGGGGCCAGCTGACGCCCTGCTGTTTTCTTGATCTTTATGACCTATTCCTCCAACAATTTGAGACTACGGAGCGAAATCTGTTGATGGATTTTAGCGGCGAAATCTTCAATTCGCATCTTACCTAAATCAACGCCATCACGAGTACGCACCGCGACTTCCTTATTTTCCATCTCTTGATCGCCAACGACCAATAAATAAGGGACACGCCTTAAGGTGTGTTCGCGTATTTTAAAGCCTATTTTCTCATTCCTCAAGTCAAATGAGGCACGAATACCTTGTTCTTTGAAGAATTTGACCACTTCTTCAACATAATCAGCCTGTTTGTCGGTGATATTCATCACGACAACTTGCATTGGCGCTAACCATGTTGGGAACCGACCAGCATATTCTTCAATTAGAATACCTAAGAAACGCTCCAACGAACCTAAAATTGCACGATGGATCATCACAGGCGTTTGACGGCTATTATCTTCCGCCACATAAGTTGCACCTAAACGGCTTGGTAATGCGTAATCAAGTTGCACTGTTCCGCACTGCCATGCACGGTCTAAACAGTCGTGCAGTGTGAACTCAATCTTAGGACCGTAGAAGGCTCCTTCACCCGGTAAAATGGTGAACTCGATATTGTTTGCACGTAAAGCTTGCTTAAGTGCTTCTTCAGCTCTATCCCACATCGCATCGTCACCGATGCGTTTTTCTGGTCGAGTCGACAGTTTTACTACGATGTTTTCAAAACCGAAGGTAGAGTAAGTATCGTATACCATTTGGATACAAGAGCTGACTTCCGCTTGAACTTGCTCTTCAGTACAGAAAATATGGGCATCGTCTTGAGTAAAACCACGTACGCGCATCAGGCCGTGCAGTGAACCAGAAGGCTCATTACGGTGACAGCAACCAAATTCTGCCATACGCAATGGCAAGTCACGGTAAGATTTCAAACCTTGGTTGAAAATCTGTACGTGGCCAGGGCAGTTCATTGGCTTAACCGCATATTCACGGTTTTCACTGCTGGTGGTAAACATGGCTTCTGAGTATTTATCCCAGTGACCAGAGCGTTCCCACAGTACCCGGTCCATCATCAACGGACCTTTCACTTCTTGGTAAGTGTATTGATTTAACTTGCGACGGATGAATCTTTCTAACTCAAGGAAGATACTCCAACCGTCGTTATGCCAGAACACCATGCCGGGTGCTTCTTCTTGCATATGGTATAGATCGAGCTGCTTACCAATCTTGCGGTGGTCACGTTTAGCCGCTTCTTCGAGACGAGTTAAATAGGTACTCAGGGCTTTTTTGTCAGCCCATGCAGTACCATAAATACGTTGCAGCATCTTGTTTTCAGAGTTACCGCGCCAGTAGGCGCCGGCAATGCTCATCAATTTAAAATGCTGGCAAAAACGCATGTTTGGCACGTGAGGACCACGGCACATGTCGGTGTATTCTTCGTGATGATACAGAGCAGGTGTCGCATCTTTGCTAATGTTTTCATCCAGAATCGCAATCTTATATTCTTCACCGCGGGCGGCGAAGGTATCACGGGCTTCTTGCCAGCTTACAACGCGTTTCACTACGTCATAGTTGGTTTTTGCCAGTTCAAGCATACGTTTTTCGAGAGCTTCGATATCTTCTTGAGTCAGCTTATGCTCAAGATCGATGTCGTAGTAGAAGCCGTTATCGATCACAGGACCGATCGCCATCTTGGTTTGTGGCCATAATTGCTTGATTGCATGGCCTAATAAATGCGCACAAGAATGGCGAAGGATTTCAATACCTTCTTCGTCTTTAGCGGTAATAATAGAAAGTTCAGCATCGATTTCGATAAGATCGCAAGCGTCTTTGAGTTCGCCATTCACGCGACCAGCGATACAGGCTTTCGCAAGACCAGGGCCAATATCAGCGGCAACATCGAGAGTCGATACGGGATGTGCAAACTCGCGTTTGCTACCATCAGGAAGTGTAATTACAGGCATGAAATATCCTTGTCCAGTGGTGACCCACACGTAGGGCCACATGGTGATTAAGTAAAAAGAGTAATGCTCGCGAGGTTAAGACAGTACAGGAGTCTTAGCCGCCTTGCGTAGCAGGCAGTTATTCTACGGGATCGTCTTTAATACACGCAAGTTAAATGGCCCGATTGCGGGGCTTAGCGCCCAAATCGATGCATTTATTAAAACCAATCCGCGAAGTTTGCCGTTAATTCATCATATTGCAGTCAATCGTTCATGTGGCAGTCATCTAACGCCCCTACTCTATGTGCGTTAAATGACCGCGGGATTCTTTGTTATTTGCCATAACAAATGCCGTTGCCGTCACATCGCTGTAAATAATGAAGCAAAAGGAGTTGGTATGTTCACGAGTATCCTATTGATGGTTGCACTTAACCAAGTCGCCCAGAATTCAATCTCTGTTAACCCCATACCAAAAACACAACCTGAGCCGATAGTGGTTCAAAGCCAAACAGTACAATTCGACACCATTGGCTTACAGGCCGATATCCATGCCGAGCTTTTGCTACAGATAGAACGACTATCGCAGGCCATTAGTGACAATATAGAGGAAGGCATATTACCGACGGCGCCAGTCGAACTTATGACTGTAAAGGATTGAGTTAACATAACTGGTGCAGATGCTTGACGGTTCTTACGCTAGAAAATTTTAGTGAAAAAAGTACCAAGCGCTGAGCTGAATGGAAAAATCTAGTTAATGAGATTTTGATATCGACTTTATCTAAGCTGCCACGGCACATTCTTGTATACTCAAACAAAGCCAGTATGAAGGCTTAGCGACAAATGTCATCCCTTCGTTAGCGAGGAGTTGCGCCATGAGGATCATGAATAAAGTCATTGCCTGCCCCCACTGCGGACACCATCAACATATTAGTATTGATGCCAGCAGCGGCGATCAGGATTATTACGATGACTGCCGAATTTGTTGTAACCCCATCCACCTGCGTTTACATGTGGATGATGCCCGCCGAACCATAGAGTTATATATTGACTCGGACGACGAGCAAATTTATTAGGCATGTTGATTAATATTGGTCGCTAAAACGTTTAGCCAGTACACGCTCGACTGTGTCGACGATGGCTTGGGTTTGGCTGTCAATTTCGATATTTAACTCATCACCAACCTGACATTGGCCTAAATTGGTCAACTTAAGAGTTTCTGGGATCAAGTGCAGCATAAAAGTACTCTCGGTCACCTCGCCAACGGTAAGGCTGCAACCATTTACCCCAACAAAGCCTTTATAGAGAATATAATTCATCCATTTAGGCTCGACGCTTAAGCTCAGATCATAATGCTGCTCGGTGTGACTAATGTGACTGACTTTTGCCTTGGTATGAATGTGTCCAGATAGGATATGGCCGCCGATTTCGCTTCCAAAAGTCAGAGAGCGTTCAATGTTAACGCGCTGCCCAACGGATAAATTTGCCAAGTTAGTCAATCTTAAGGTCTCTTCCACTACATCGAAAAATACCCTATCATCAACGACCTGAGTCACCGTCAGACATACCCCGTTATTTGCCACACTTGCGCCAATTGCAAGTCCCTCATGCAAATCAGGTTTAAACGCTACCTCAAGGGTATTGAGGCCATCTTTCTTATGTATTGCAACCACCTCACAGGTGGCTTGAACTATACCAGTAAACATTTTTTGCTCGCTTATTCGTTAAAGGCTGTATTTATGAATCATTCAGGCTTTCAGGCCAAACGCTTAATTCAACTCGCACTTCCAGTGTTGATCGCCCAAGTGACACAAACCATGATGGGGTTTATCGACACGGTAATGGCGGGTCGCGTCAGTGCGGTCGATATGGCCGCAGTGGCTGTGGGGACCAGTCTTTGGTTGCCCGCAATTCTATTTGTACAAGGGCTACTGATGGCTTTTACGCCATTATTTGCCCATCACAATGGCGCAAATAATCAGAAAGCCATTCAACCTTTGGCATTTCAAGGCGCCTACTTAGCCTTAATTGGTGGCCTTGGCGTAATGGCGTTTCTCGCATCAGCGCCACTCGTGCTCAGCCATATGAATTTAGAGCCCCAATTGTACAACTTAACCATAGGATATATCGACGGTATTTTATGGGGTGCCCCCGCATTTGTGCTCTATCAAGTATTGCGCGGTTGCAGTGAGGGGATTTCATATACCTTACCGACTATGATCATCGGTTTTGTGGGACTCGCAGTAAATATTCCAGCAAACTATATCTTTATTTATGGTCACTTCGGCGTGCCTGCCATGGGCGGCGCTGGCTGCGGTGTCGCAACTGCATTGGTATTTTGGGCAATGTTGATCGCCATGACGATTTATATGCAGTTTCATAAGAAATTTGCCGCATTGGCACCCTTTAGCCAATTCCATCGCCCCGATTTTACCACCATGAAGAAGATGACCAAGCTCGGCATGCCAATCGCGATGGCGTTATTTTTTGAAGTAAGTCTGTTTGCGATTATCGCCCTGCTGCTAGCGCCATTAGGCGCAACTGTGGTGGCAAGTCATCAGATAGCGTTGAACTTCTCCGCTATTGTATTTATGTTGCCACTCTCGATTGGTATTGCCGTCTCGATTCGTATTGGCTACTACCTTGGCCGCGATCGTGCAGATATTTCTGCCGTGGTGGCTAAAGTCGGATTGTGGTTGGCACTATCGTTGGCCTTATCGACGGCAATCTTAACGGTGATATTCCGCTTTCAAATCGCCGAGTTATATAACAGCGATCCTGAAGTGGTGGTACTTGCGGGCAGTTTGATGTTGATGGCCGCGCTATATCAACTATCTGACTCAGTCCAAGTGGTTGCCGCTGGTGCACTACGTGGATATAAGGATACCCGCAGTGCGTTTTATATTACGCTGTTTTCCTATTGGGGAATCGGCATGACCTTAGGTTATACCTTGGCGTGTACCGACTTTATCGTACCCGCCATGGGCGCCCATGGCTTTTGGGCAGGATTGATTGCAGGTCTCACCTCGGCGGCGCTGCTGTTTTTCATCCGTCTACGTTATATTCAAAAGCATGGCGTACATTTAAGTCTGATTGAAGGCGACAGCGTGCACCATTGACATAGGACATAATTCACTGAATCAACGGCGAGCATTAGCTCGCCGTTTTGTTTAATTTCTTTTAATTTTGCAATCTTTGAAGCCTAACTTGCCGTTTTATCAGTAACTTTGCTGAAACACTGGGCAAGTTGCACAGCAATTCACCATTTGACAATAAAATTCGTTTTTTTGCTTGCCAGCCTTTCGCTATCCCCCTAATATAGCGCTCGTTCGAAAGCGAGATGCGTTTAGCGATTTCAATATAAGTAGTATAATGCACCCGTAGCTCAGTTGGTTAGAGCACTACCTTGACATGGTAGGGGTCGGTGGTTCGAGTCCACTCGGGTGTACCACTCTCTTCAAAGAGTATAAACTTTGACTTCTTATTAAAAAGTAAACAGTGCACCCGTAGCTCAGTTGGTTAGAGCACTACCTTGACATGGTAGGGGTCGGTGGTTCGAGTCCACTCGGGTGTACCATTTCTTGCTTTAACTCTCTATAAAATCTCAATTTAATATAATCATCCATCAAGATACTTAATTTTTGTTTGTGCCTAAGAAAAAATCTTCGTGCCTGTTCATAGTTTTTCCATAAACATTCAAACATGCACCTCCCTTCGGCTATACCTAATTTTGCCTCTATTGCTTAATCAAGATTTACCGCAATTTCCCTCAAATTTGCCGTTTTTCTACATTTGTGCCCATTTCGTGCCAAACCTGTTGGCACAAGATGCTTTTGACGATTTTTTTGTTGACCCCCACCCTAGTTGGCACACAACAGCAGCTTAAAATTCAAATCAGCTTGAATCTAGCAAAGAAATTATCCGAAAAATGAATAAAATTTTTGTTTTATCTAAATGTTTGGAAGTGAAAGTCGATTAAAAAATTGAATAACGATTCTTGTTTCTTAGTAGGCAAAAATAGGATTGTTACGGACTAATCGGTGCGACACAACAGTGAGAACTAAAAACGACATTACTTGTCATTTTGGTGAGTACACTATGTTCATTAATGAAAATTGACGATGAAAACTGCTTAAGATGAAAATATTTTTGGATGATGAACGAGTCGCTCCTACTGGCTGGCTACAAGTTCGATGGCCAGATGAGGTTATCTCCTATTTAGCCAAAGGCATGGTAACCGATATTAGTCTAGATCATGATTTAGGAGATGATGCTAGAGGTACTGGCTACGATGTGCTGCTTTGGATTGAGCAAGCTATTGTTGATACAGGCTTTAAGCCTCCGAAAATTAATGTACATACGAGTAATCCTGCAGCAAGAATAAGAATGCTTGCTGCAGTAGAACAGATCAACCGCTTAGCTGAAATGAAATCACAATGACTGTACCTACGGTTGCACCTTTACTTTTATTGTCCGGCGATCCATTTCATCTGCTTGGCCAACTTTCAGCCTTTCATAGTCTGAAGCTAATTTGTCGGCTCAAACAAATCCTGCCAGCTCACGTTGGTCGAACTGTCTCGAGTCATGCTGGCATCCCCATGATCGCAGCAGATTTTGAATTGCGGATCATCGCAGAGGCATATAATTGTTTTGAGAATTTTGATGTTGAAATCTATTTGACGTTTCAGAGAGATCGCGACGCTTGGATGCATTATCAACAGAAGGCTAACGAAATGATTAAGTTAGGTTATTCGGTGTTAGTAACGGCTGAAGTCTATAGCCACATTGACGGCTCGATATGTTTGTATGATCCACTACTCACACCAACCGATATGCCTTTTATTCAATAGGACTGACAATGAAACTGCTCCATGTTTCCGATCTGCATTTCAACCAAGTTCAAATGCTATGGGTTACCGACATTGCATCCGAAGCTGACGTTGTTTGTCTAACAGGTGACTTCATTGATAGTCGATACAACTGCCCTACACCAATCGATGAGCAAGTGGCCGTTATCTCATGCTGGTTAAAACAGTTCAATCGTCCTATTTTTGTATGCTCGGGCAATCATGACCAATTAGGTGATGAACTCAATTCAACCTGGTTAAGGGAAATTGAGGGGATCTACGCAGATCAGGCTATAGCCTCAATCAATGGGGTGATATTCGGCAGCGCGTCATATGGTACATCTGACTTCACACCATTTTCTCGATGCAATGTACTGCTTCACCACGAGCCGCCTTCAGGGCTTAGTGTCGCGAAGCAATCGGGGAGAGATTTTGGCTCAAGGGACCTAACAACGGCAATTAAATCAGGCACCTTGTCTCTTGTATGGTTACTGACAGGTCACGTTCATCAACCAGAGAAATGCGCCTCCAAATTTCGCGGGTGCAGCATTTCAAATCCTGGAGCCAACAGTAAGAGTGAAGTCCCTAATCATCATTGGATCCGTATTTAAGCGTGCCTCAATGCTCAGAAGTACGTACAAAACTGTTCCATTAAAAAACAATATATAACTCCACATTGCGATTAAAAATCATGACATCTTAGGAGAAGTTATTTTGAGTAAACCAGAGATTGATCCAAACCATATTGTCGTTTTTACTGGAGCAGGAATATCAGCGGATCAGCTAGCGACATTTACTGATGATAATGGACTGTGGTTGAAGTATCGGGTTGAAGAGGTTTCTTCTGCTCAGGCCTTAAAAGCGTACCCAGAAAAAGTTATCGATTTCTATAATTTCCGCAAACAGGAAGTGTTGTCAGCACACCCTAATCCAGCACACATTGCCATTGCCGAACTTGAAAAAAAATACCGGGTTAGTGTTGTAACCAGTAATGTGGATAATCTTCACGAACGAGCAGGCTCAACTCAGGTTTATCACGTTCACGGAAGTCTATTTGAGGCTCGGCATTTAGAGAGTGATGTTTCATTTAGCATCGGTGATAGGCTTTATTCGCTCGAGAATAATGAAAGGCCTCACGTCGTTTTATTTGGGGAGCAGGTTCCTAATCTTTATGAAGTAAAAAAACTATTTAAAACAGCATCTAAGGTTTTGATTGTTGGCACTTCCCTTACCGTAAAGCCTGTATGTAATCTTCCAAAATATGCACGCGGAAGAGCAGAAAAAATTCTAGTCTCTAAACATGTCAACAAACGACCTTATGGTTTTGAGTTCATCCCCTTAGATGCAATTATTGCTGTACCGCTGATAGTAAAACGCTGGCTTAATCAACATTAATGGCGACCAACTCGCTCCCCACCTACTTTAGCCAACATTGTTTCCACGATATCACTTGATGACCATTGGAAAGAAATGATGGATTTTTCGATTTTGAAAAATCCATGTGGCATCCCCTTGGAAATACCGTAATCATCCAGCATGGATGCAAAGACCCTATCCAACGCGATTTTTGATTCAAATGGCACATTCTCATCACCATCAACCAAACGCCACTTTTGGTAACTTGCATTTGAATAAGGAGGCTCTTGGCTACACGTACCAATAAAAATATATCCATTCATACTGGCAAGTGTTGGACAGATATCCAGTATCTCTTTGATAACACACGTTACCGATTTCATATCAGGCTCCGATTGGGGGTTCATTGATACTACTTAGAGATACGACATCTAACGGCTAAAACAATTCTAGAACCATGAATGACATTATATGACTCTGGTCAATATATCATAGCCGTTAGTTATGAATAATAGCGAAATTCCCTTCGAGGTTATGGTGTTACATGCAAGAAAATGATCCCGCAAACGAGCGCCGTCGCAAAAGTGCAATTTTTAGAAATTTGTTTATGTTGGATAACCTTCCCACTTTCCCTGCTCGTGGTATGACCTTGTCCGAAATTCATACCTTACTGGAAGATGAAGGATTTGAACTGTCAATGAGGACGATTCAAAGAGACCTTAAAATGCTTTCTGCATGGGCAAACCTAGGATATGAGGACGATGACCTAGGATATCGACGCTGGTTCAGAGATTTAAAAAAGCGAAATGTGCTCGATATTCTTCCCACGTCAGAAGCATTCATGCTGGTACTGTCGGAGCAGTTACTACGGAGAGTATTACCGCTACATCAAAGTGACAAACTTGAAGCATGGTTAAATCAGGCCAATGTAACGCTATCCTCAAAACACCTCTATGCGAACTGGATGAAAAAAGTTCGGGTTGTCTCGGACAATTATCCCATCATCTACGATGAGCAGCACATTGACGAGCAATACCGAAAAATCATCTATGAGAGTGTACTTAATGAGAAGGTCATCTCTATTGGCTATCAGTCGAGTGAGGTGAGTGACATAAAATATTACACTCTTAATCCATTAGGTTTAATTATTAGGGAGCAAAGCCATTACCTTGTAGCCACTAAGGAAGAGTCACCAGAGGTGCCTCAGCTATTCCTTTTCCACAAAATAATATCAGTCCAAAAGGAGTATTTGGGCATTACCAAACCCAAATCTTTCACTCTTGATGAGTATTACACCAAAAATCCAACAGGCTGGCTCTTAGAGGACACATTAACCACAGTAGAGCTAAAAGTTAAACATTACGCTCTGGATGTTGTTAAACACAATAAGCTTTCCATAGACCAACAGCTTGAACAGATAGATGAAACATGGTGGAAAGTGACTTTTACTTGTTATCCAACATACGATCTCATCGGTTGGATCCTTAAATTTGGTCAAGATGTCGTGTGTTTATCTCCTACTTCACTAAAGCAATTTGTGGTCAAACGATTACGAGCCACTATTGAAAACTACGAGTAAGCATTATGGATATTAGAGTCGAATTAATAAACAAATTGAATGATCATGAACACTTTCAAAAATATCCTCGATTAACACCATGGGTTGGGTCGCGGTACTCAGAAAACAAAATCCTGATTATTGGTGAAAGTCATTATTTGCCCAAAGGGGCGACCTACCATAAGGATGTCGAAAAATGGTATGCAGGGAATGAATTGGCGCTTGAAGAACACATCAAACATCACTGCCTCAATGAGAAGAACGGGATCAGCTACATAAGCACCTCTGGTATTCTTAGGGCTCGCTCAACGGATGTATCACCTGAAGAAAGAAAATCATTCAAAGCCAAAGGCCATACTATTTATCGTAATCTGTTAACTACCATAAATTCATCTCCTAAATTCAAGCACCAAAATTACCTGGACGTCATTGACCAAGTTGCTTATTACAACTATTTCCAACGCCCAGCAGAGGAGGCCGGAGGAAGTATAGATGTAACCTGCCTCGATAAAGTTATGGCCGAGAGTACATTAAAGCTAGTTTTAAACACACTACAACCGGAGTTAATCATCGTAGCATCAAGGAAGGCTGGGAAATTGATTAAGCCGGTAATACCTAATTATGAGTTTGTCATTACAGCCCACCCGTCAAGCGTATGGTGGAATCGGCTAACCAAAAAGGGGAATTGCGGGAGAAGTGATTTAACCCACTTTTTAGCGAAGCATGTGTGAAAACTTAAGTTGTTAAGTAAGCATATGTTATTTAAAACATATTAAAATTTATGATTATATTCCAATGAGTTAGAGGTACCCCAACCTTTGGATTAATCCAAATAAAGTCTAAGGAGATTTTAGTGGATATCGAACTATCAAAGCTATTAAATGAGCTGAATAATATATATACCAAATCCGACATAAGTAAGTATTGCTTAGAAAATGGGCATAAATGGTCCTATTCTTTGGTTACCTCTACTCTCGAAAAAAATGGCCCACTTGTTATTGGATTCAACTGGGGAGCCTCAAAGGGCGAAGAATACGAGCCTCAAACAGAAATAAAAAAAGCAAACTTCTTAACTGAAGATATTGGTTCGCTATCTAGAATATATCCATTTTGTAGAAAACACTTCGGTGATGATTTTATATCCAAGATAACTCAATCAAACTATTGCTTTTTTAGATCCCACAATGAGTCCCAGATAAGTTCAAAAGACATTGAGTTGTGTGAGCCAATCTTTGAAAAATTGATTAGTATTATAGAACCTTCGATAATCCTTTGTTTTTCAAGCAAACTCCGCGATTCAATCCTCAGAAGTGGTAAAATTAAATCACTAGAAAAGCTTGAAATTGAATACGATAGAGGAAGCTTAAAAATGACATATAGTGCAATCAAAGCAACCTTAAACTCTGGGGTTAAAATTAATTTTTTACCACACCCAAACTATCCCATTAAAGGTGAAGCCAGAATAAAAGCATGGGACTTTTGTTGTGGGCGAAATTCTTGATATGGAGTAGTCCGATCGTAGATAACTACGATCGGACTACGACTAAACTCATCTAAGCAGCCATGTTTTATAATTAAATTTATGTTAATTCACACCGAGCGCTTTATATACCGCATCCACAGGGTCAGCATAAAAGCTGATTTGAAACTTGGAGAAGATCTCTGCAGGCACAGTAGGAATATCTGAGGCGGAGGCCATGGGCAATAATACTCGCTTCCCGCCGCTGTCCATTGCCAATTGTAAACTGCCCGCCAGATCTTCTACCGGATTGACCACACCACCGAGCGTCATGTCCCCAAGAACCACCATTTGCTCCTGCACAGGTTTGTTCATCAATATAGAACAAAATGCCACTGATGACGCGTGATCAAATGAGACAAGCGGTATTTGAGTATATTGAGGTTGATTACAATCGAACCAGACGGCATAGTGCTCTTGGTTATTTGAGCCCTGAAAACTTTGAATAAAAAAACAGTGCTTAGCAAAGTGTCCACTATTACTGGATCAGATCATTGGGGAAATTAGGCGTATTTACGTACCTTTTTTAAGGCGATTTGTTGCTTCAATGCCGATAAATGCTCGATAAACACTTTACCGTGTAAATGATCAATTTCATGTTGCAAAACAATGGCTAAAAAGTCGTCGGTTTCGATTTCAACCGCTTTGCCTTGTCTGTCTAAGGCGGTGACTTTGACCTTTTCGAAACGGCTCACTTTGGCGCGGTAACCTGGGATTGAAAGACAGCCTTCTTCACCCACATACTCGCCAGACTTTTCAACAATCTCTGGATTAATCAGCACTAAGGGTTGGTCACGGGTTTCGGATAAATCGATCACAATCACCGCATCTGTACTGCCCACTTGGGTAGAGGCCAGACCGATACCATCGTCAGTGTGGTACATGGTTTCGATTAAGTCATCGATAAATCCCTGAATTGCTTCTATATCTTTTACGGGTTGCGCTTTGCGTTTTAGACGTTCATCGGGAATTGTCAGAATATCGAGTACAGCCATGCCTGTTTCATCTCTTATGGAGTCAAAAAAATTGGCGCCATTATGAACTATTCCTGTGTTTTCTCAATATTCAAAACTAAATAGTTTAATAAAAATCATTACAATCGGTTTTTTAGATTGACATTACGGCTTTTCAAACTAGCCTCTATTTCACTTGGCCTTCGTTTAACGCTACACTGGCTCATCTGTTCATGTTTTACTTGGCATCATCATGCGATTTGCAAAAGATAAGTCTCCACTTTATCGCTACTTAGAGCAAGATAAGGCTAATACGCCAGACGAGTTAGACAATACACAAGATATACGAAGTCATGCCCTATCACCCATGGCGAAGATTTGGCAGATTGTAGCGATGATCCCGCCCGGCAAAGTGAGCAGTTATGGTAAGATCGCCGATTTCGCAGGGTTACCAAGACGCGCTCGCTATGTATCCAGGGCTCTCAAATTGGCCCCCGAACATTTGTCACTTCCTTGGCATAGAGTACTCAATAGTCAAGGAAAAATTTCCTTCGAAAAACATTCAGCCTCCTTTCAGGAACAGATGGAATTATTGCGCCTTGAAGGTGTAATGGTGAACTGTGGCAAAGTGAACTTGTCTGAATGTGAGTGGCAACCGGATATGGCAACCTTAGTGATGTCAATCCCGTTCTAATTTAATATATTGATCTAAAAACTATTTATTCCAATATAAACTCGGTTATAAACACTTAAATTTGATAGCTGAGCCATAGGATAAACAGTGTTAGACGCTTTCTGTTTGCGATATAAAGGAGCATTAATTGCGCACAATTCCAACGTTATTCGTGAGTCTCGCACTCACCCACAGCGTATTTGCGATGGCGGCGCCAACGCCTTTAACGCCTCAAACTGCTGAATATCAAGTTAATTATGGTGATGTTGAACTGGGTAAGGCCAAGTATCAACTGCCTGCCATAGAGGATGGCGTCTATAAATATCGCTTCGATAGCGATCTTAGCCTGTTATTACTGACCGATGTGCGCCATGTACTAAGTGAGTTTGCCCAAGAGGGGAATCAATTATTGCCCCTGCGCTATTTGCATGAGCGCCAAGGCGTCGGCCCAAATTTTATCGAACAAACCGCCTTTGCTAAGGCACAGGGCATGATCCACACCCGTTATAAGGATGAAAAAGGTAAATTCCCGTTTGAAGGCGATATTTTCGATCCCTTAATGGTGCAGCTGCAGTTTCGACTCGATATCAGCGCTGACAAAGAAATGCTTGATTATAAAATGATTAAATCTAACGAGCTCGATGAGTATAAGTTCCATGTGATTGGTAAGGAACGGATGACAATTGAAAGCGGCAGTTATGATACAGTCAAAATTGAGGTAGTGCGTGACAATCATAAACGCCAAACCTTCTTTTGGATGGCGCCGGATTTAGCCTACCTCCCCGTTCGTCTAACGCACTTTGAAAAAGGCAGTAAGCAGCTAGATATCAAACTGCTTAAGTATCATTTTGACGATGTGCCAGTTGAAGCCGCGCCCGCTGCCGTTGATATTGAAGTTCCGACGGAGCAGAAAGTACCTAAACTCCTCGGCACAGGCGCGAATTAAGCCAGTTACACATTTATCGCAATTTAAGATGGATTTAGCGCTGTTTCTAAGATGCCGTAACAACACAGCACTAAACACAAAAGGCCAAAGGTGAGTGACTCCGTTTGGCCTTTTGTATCCTATTTAATTCCATCAAAATGCAATGACTGTGACAGCGCCCCAATTACAAATCGATAAGCAGCTCACCTAAGCGGAACAACTTCCAATTACCGGGTTGCATCACCTGCCAGTCTTCGTTTTCGGTTAGCGGCCGAGTGGCAATTACAGTCACGACATCGTGTGGCGTGGTTTCTTTATCAAAATCAATCACTACATCGGTATCAATTAATTTTGCCTTGCCAAACGGCGCCCTGCGGGTGATGTAACACAGATTATTACTGCAATAACTCATCAAGTATTCGCCATCGCTGAGGATCATATTAAACACCCCAAGCGCACGGATTTGTTCGGCCAGCGTTGCCACAAATCGAAACACCGCTTGCATATCTTCAGGCCGACGATCACCAAACTTGGCCGCGATTTGCTCCAATATCCAGCAAAAAGCCAGCTCGCTGTCGGTATCACCAACACTCTGATAACGGGACACCTCAAACTTCGCCTGATAGTCGCTTAACTGACCATTATGAGCATAGGTCCAATAACGGCCCCACAACTCACGGGTGAATGGGTGAGTATTTTCAAGGGAAACACAGCCGCGATTGGCCTGACGAATATGGCTTATCACCACCTCGCTTTTAATCGGATAGGATTTGATCAATTTTGCAATGTGCGACTCACTACTCGGGCAAGCATCTTTAAAAGTTCTGCTGCCACGGCCCTCATAGAAAGTGATCCCCCAACCGTCAACATGGGGCCCAGTGACGCCACCACGCTGTGCTAAACCCGTAAAACTAAAAACAATATCGGTCGGCACATTGGCGCTCATCGCCAGTAACTCACACATGTTTATCGCCTTTCTCTATCCAAATATCCACAGTTTTGCATTGTAACTAGTTGATGACATTTGTGGAATGATCAAAGGTGACAAAAAATTTAAACAATTGTTTGAAAAATACTTGTATTAAAACTGCCTTAGGTTTAACTTTTATGCGACACAGGTCAGACCACAAACTATAATTGTGATCGCAATCAACAAAACTCGTTATGACCTGTGATTGGCACTCGGTCATAATTAAGGAGAAATTACAGTGACTACCCTACTTTGGATCATCGCCATGATCTTAGTGCTAGGAGCCCTAGCTTACCTTCGGGTATCTTTGCTCACTGCCACTATTGCAGCCGCTGTTGTGATGACAGCCGGATGGACACTCGATGTTGTCGGCCCTATCTCTTGGATTATCTTCCTGGTGATCGCGCTGCCACTCAATATCAGAGCATTTAGACAAAATGTTATCAGTAGCCCACTGATGAAGATGTACCGTGGCATCATGCCCGAAATGTCTTCAACCGAAAAAGAAGCGATTGAAGCTGGTACCACTTGGTGGGAAGCCGATCTGTTTGCGGGTAACCCAAACTGGAAAAAACTCCACAACTACCCTGTCGCTCGTTTAAGTGCCGATGAGCAAGCCTTCTTAGACGGTCCAGTTGAAGAAGTGTGCCGCATGGTGAATCAACACCAAGTATCGCACCAACTGGCTGATTTGCCTGCTGAAGTATGGCAATACCTGAAAGATCACGGCTTCTTCGCGATGATCATTAAGAAAAAGTACGGCGGTTTAGAGTATTCTGCCTACGCTCAATCCCGCGTGCTGCAAAAGCTGGCAGGTTTAAGCAGTGAATTAGCCTCGACTGTTGGCGTACCTAACTCTTTAGGCCCTGGTGAGCTGCTGCAACACTATGGTACGCCTGAGCAGCAAAACTATTACCTGCCACGTTTAGCCAAAGGCTTAGAAGTCCCTTGTTTCGCATTAACCAGCCCTGAGGCCGGTAGCGATGCGGGTTCTATCCCTGACTTTGGTATCGTGTGTAAAGGCCAATGGGAAGGTGAAGAAGTTCTGGGGATGAAATTAACGTGGAACAAGCGTTACATCACCCTCGCCCCTGTTGCGACTGTATTAGGTCTGGCGTTTAAACTGCGCGATCCTGATCATCTACTTGGTGATAAAGAAGAGCTGGGGATTACCTGTGCGCTGATCCCAACGGATGTAGAAGGTGTTGAAACCGGTCGTCGCCACTTCCCGCTGAACTGTATGTTCCAAAACGGTCCAACCCGCGGTAAAGACGTATTCGTACCTTTAAGCTTTATCATCGGCGGCCCGAAAATGGCAGGCCAAGGCTGGCGCATGCTGGTTGAATGTTTGTCTGTAGGTCGTGGTATTACGCTGCCATCAAACTCTGCCGGTGGCGTGAAAACCGCAGCTTTGGCAACGGGTGCTTATGCGCGTATTCGTCGTCAATTCAAACTACCAATTGGTAAGTTAGAAGGGATTGAAGAGCCAATGGCACGCATCGGTGGTAACGCCTACCTAATGGATGCCGTGACCTCATTAACCACCACGGGTATCGACTTAGGTGAAAAACCTTCAGTTATCTCGGCTATCGTGAAATATCACCTGACCGATCGTATGCAGAAATGCGTTATCGACGCCATGGACATCCACGGTGGTAAAGGTGTGTGCTTAGGCCCTAACAACTACTTAGGCCGTGGCTATCAAGCGGCTCCGATTGCGATTACCGTTGAAGGCGCAAACATCCTGACACGTTCGATGATCATCTACGGTCAAGGCGCTATTCGTTGTCATCCTTATGTATTGGCCGAAATGGAGTCAGCGTTTGATACTGAGTCTGGCCAAGGCTTAGCCAACTTCGATGCGGCCATCTTCGGTCACATTGGTTTTGCGACCAGTAACTTTGTGCGTAGCTTCTGGTTAGGTCTGACATCAAGCCGTTTCTCTAACGCGCCATACTCAGATAAAACCAAACGTTATTATCAACATATGAACCGTTTCAGTGCTAACCTTGCCCTGCTATCAGACTTGGCCATGGCAACCTTAGGCGGTAACTTAAAACGTAAAGAGCGTATTTCTGCCCGCTTAGGCGATCTGTTAAGCCAGTTATATCTCGCTTCTGCGACCTTAAAACGTTATCAAGATGAAGGCCGTCAAACAGACGATCTACCACTGGTACAATGGGCGGTTGAAGATGCTCTGTACAAGTTACAGGCTTCATTAGACGATTTACTGGATAACTTCCCTATGGGTCTGGGCGGCGTATTACGCGCCATCATGTTCCCATTTGGTCGTCCACTGAAACGTCCAAGCGATGTGTTAGACCATAAAGTGGCTAAGATCATGCAAACCCCTTGTGAAAGCCGTGATCGTTTAGGTAAAGGCCAATTCTGGACTAACACTGAGCACAATGCTGTGGGTATCCAAGAGCAAACGCTGAAGGATATTCTGGCCGCCGAACCTTTATTCGACAAAGTCTGTAAAGCCAGTGGCAAACGTTTACCTTTCATGTGGTTAGATAAAGTCGCTGCTGAAGGTAAAGCCTTAGGCGTACTAAGCGACAGCGAAGTACAACTGTTGGAACGTGCCGAAATCGGCCGAATGAAGTCTATCAATGTGGATGACTTCGACCCAGCAGAACTGCGCCCTGAAGTGATTTCTACCACTTCACAGGAACGCGCCGCTTAGTAGCTAAGCGGTACCAGCTAAGCCCATCAAAATAAACAAAAGGCACTACAATCTAGTGCCTTTTTTATTTTCGTCTCACTTAACGGGCTTATCCCTTAGCTAGAGTTTCATCAGATGTATTAATGTTTTCTTGAACTTCAACCTCAGGTTGCGTTTGTTCCGCAGCCTTAATTTGCGCTTGCAGCTCAAGTCGTTGACGTTCAGCTTCTGCTTTCTCCTCGGCCTTGGCTTTCGCAAGGGCAGCTTCTTCCGCCGCTTTGGCCTGTGCAGCTATCGCCTCTTGCTCTGCAATCGCCTGTTGGATTTTCGCTTCTTCAAGGGCTTCAACGGGCAATAAACTAATCAACTCAATGCCGTTGGGGAATTGGTTGTTATTGCCTGACACAATCACAACTTTACCTTCTTTGGTTAGATACACTAACGGCAATGCCGTTTCGCCATAACGCTTGCGGAAATGCTCGAAAGTGAAGTTTTCAGTTAAGTTAGTGACTTTAAGTTGCGCTCCTTTCGCCATTTGACTAGCGATTTTGGCATAGGAAACCGCATCACCAAATAAACATAGCCGCTGTTTGTAAGACTCAGACAATTGATGGCGCGCGCTGCCCTGCTCGGCATTATTAAGGCCAAAAACCTTTTTAGCGCCTAATACATCTTGAAAATAAAAGGTCACTAGCGGGTTTAACTGCCTATAAGGCGACATGATCAGCACGCGGCCAATCCCAGTTAGATCCATATAGGTTTCAGCATGTTCCGAGGCAGGGTTACCAAAATAGACCGGAATATTGTCCATCCGTGCAAGGCGAATATTATCCCAGTTGCTGTCGGCCAGCAGCACTTTTATATCTTTACTTTTTAAGATTTTTGCCAGCTCGCGGGAAAACTTGGAGGCACCAAAAATTAATAATCCTTGCGCCGAACCCGACATGACCCCAAGGTATTTCGCCCAGCGGCCCGCGGTTAGGCTTTGGATCACCACTGTGCCGATAATGATTAAAAACACTAAAGGTACAATGGCTTCGGCGCCCTGCACATTGTTTGCCTCTAACTTAATGGCGAATAATGAAGACACGGCCGCTGCCACAATCCCCCGCGGAGCAATCCAACATAGGAACCACTTATCGGCCTTTGATAATGACGTGCCTATGCCAGATACCCAAATACTAACTGGCCGTGCGATCAGCATGGTCACAGCGAGTACACCAATGCCGCCCCAGCCTAAATCCAACATGGCATTCGAGTCTAGTCTCGCTGCTAACAGAATAAATAATGCGGAGATCAGCAGAACTGTCAGTGTTTCTTTAAATTCAAGGATTTCAGCAATATCCACGCCGCGCATATTCGCCAGCCAAATGCCCATCACAGTCACGGTGAGCAATCCCGATTCTTCCTGCAACAAATTTGAGCCGACGAAAATCCCCAGCATTAGGGTTAATACTGCGGTATTACGTAAATAGTGTGGCAACAAATTGTGGCGGATCACTTGGCCAATTAAGTAACCTGATGCAGCGCCTAAGCCTAAGCCAAGTGTGAGCATAGAACCTAGTGCATAGAGTACATGGCTAGTTTGATTGCCAGATACCGTTATATATTCAAACACTAATACCGCTAGCAGCGCGCCAATTGGGTCAATCACAATCCCTTCCCAGCGTAAAATACTCGCGAGCTGCGACTTTGGCCTAACGCTGCGCAGCATTGGTACTATCACAGTTGGCCCCGTGACCACCACCAACGCACCAAATAGCAGTGCAACTTCCCAGCTAAAATCCAGCAGGTAAAAAGTGGCAACACTGATACAACCCCAGGTGATCACCATTCCGATGCTCACTAAGTGAGTCACCATGCGGCCATGATCTTTAATCTCTTTAAAATTGAGGGTTAATGCGCCCTCAAACAGGATCACGGCAACGCCTAGGGAAATAATCGGAAACAGTAAATCCCCAAATATTGCATCGGGATTTAACACTCCAAATGCTGGACCTAGTAGTAAACCACAGAGTAGTAGCGGTAAAATTGCAGGTAATCTCAATTTCCAACCAAGCCATTGACAAAAAAGTGAAAGCACGCCGATGAGTGCTAGCATCCCAGTGATTTTTTCAACCATAAAACATCCTTTCGTTAGGTGAGGCATGCGATTGTGGATTTAACCTAACACGCTTTTTCATTCAGGAAAATAAACGGTTAATGATAACAATAGCAGTAAAAAGCACGCTCTAGTGATGCAAATAAGTTAGATGATATTCAACTTTATTCGCATACCAAGGGAGTTCGAAGGGTTAACATTGCTATATGGGAAACACGAAAGCGACAGAGAATAAAGTTGCAGTCTATTCAGCAAGTTGGGATAAGTTAGTGATCGAATAAATATGTAAGATCTAAATACCCACAAATGTATCTTGAGTTAGAGATTAGCTAATTTTAGTTTTATTTGCTCATCGGGTAGCTTATTCAATATTTCATCGGGGATTCTGCCGTGATATTTAGTGGCATAGTGTGCCAAGCATAATAATAAGGCTAGATTATGTTCAACATTACTCACCTCAGGCTCTGCGCTGGACAAAATGTTGTCACATAAGGATTCGCTATACCCCCAAAGCGTTAAAAGATAGGCTGATATAGAGACGATGAGTTTTCTCACTGGCCACTCCGTAAACTGAGTCGCAAACGAATCTTGCCAAATACGAGATGCCAAAATCAACTCACCTATTGACGACATCAAAGCCGCAATAAATAGCTCTTCTTGTAAACTCTTTTGTAAATTAAGTGCTTTAGCGATTTTTTGAGCGTTAAGCGCTAACTGATACGCATGTTCGTTAATTCTACTCTGTGCAGACTTATCAATAATCGACGTCGCCGATTGCTCAATGGCGATAGAACTAATAATCGCGCTAGTTAAATCCACCCCTAAGCGTTTGATAGCCTCTTCAATTGAGAGTGTTGTGCGGCTAAAACCCAAAAACGCAGAGTTTGCGAGTTGTAATAATTTAGCGGTAATAATTGGTTCGTGGGCAATAAGATCAACAATATCGGCGGCTTCGGATTGCTGATTTAGAAGCACTTTGCGGACTTGTTGCACTATGTCTGGCAGAGGTAGTAATAAAGCACTTGCGCCCAACATTGCTCTAACGTCTTGGGAGAATGGCAATTTATGAACCCGTTCCACTGAGGTCAGAAGTTGTACAATATCCTGTTCATTGAAGGGTTTACTCAATACAAAATGAGCCGTTTTGCCCGCTTTGCATACTACTTCCTCTGTCGTGTCACCTGTAAGTAACGCTCTAATTGCCTGGGGATAATGTTTTGAAACCTCAACGAGTACCCTATCGCCATTAACATCAGGCATTAAATAATCGCAGATTATAAGATCGACATTAACATCATTAGCTATAGATTTTGCCCAGTTTAGGCCATCCTCCTCAGTCCAAAACTGCCAGTCAGGTCTCAGTCTTTTCGCTAGCCGTAAGAGAGCTCTAAGCATAAAACTGTCATCATCAACAAAGAGTACATTAAACATAACTCTCTCCTAAGCCATTGTGGCTGAAAGACTTTCAAAAGAAGCCAATAGCGCTAAATACTCCTCTTCAGATTGCGGTTTAGAAATGCAGTATCCTTGCACTACATCACAACCTAAGGATTTGACAATATTGAGTTGGTCCAATGTTTCAATACCCTCGACAACCACTTTCATGTTCAGATCATGTGCTAACCTGACCACATTAGCCACTAAACTTTCAGTATTCAAATTACTTTCAATATCAAGCACAAGTGAACGGTCAATTTTTAGTACATTAATAGGTAGTTTACTCAAGTAACTCAAAGATGAATAACCGGTACCAAAATCATCTATCGCAATACTGATACCGAGTTCAGCAATCGCCTTAAGGGTGATCGCGCAATCTTCAAGGTTATTAAGCAAAAAAGTTTCGGTTAATTCAAATTCTAAATCTGTCGGTGAAACGCCTGTCAGCTGAATATGATGTTTTATCCAGTGAATAAAATCAGGCTCAGTTAACTGTCGACCAGATATATTAATTGCCATTTTTCCAAATTGAATGCCTTCACTCCGCCATCTGGCCGCAGTAATAAAGGCCGTTTTGAGTACCCAATAGCCAATATCCACCATTTGGCCATGTTGCTCAGCTAAAGGAATAAATAACGCAGGTGAAACCATCCCAAATTCGGGGTGCTGCCACCGAATGAGGGCTTCACAGCCGGACAAATTATATTTGGCAAAATCAAATTTTGGCTGAAAATGCAGAAAAAGTTGACGCTGTTGCACCGCATGAAATAACGCCTGATTTAATGAGATCTGGTGTTATTTTCGTTCAATAGCTTGCTGATCATAACGCATGAACATCCGGACGGAGTCTTCTGCCATCATCAGATTACCCAGTAATAAATTATTCAGAACGGCTCGAGGCTCATCACCATCGTCGGGTATAAGACAGTAACTGACAGCATAATCCAACTTAGATGAGGTCAAATTAGCTTTACCAGTCACGGGGTCAATAATTGAAGCGGCCTTCTGTAAAGCGTCCATCTCGGAGGTAATATCAGGTAAACAAAGCACAAATTGTTCATTCGCTAGTAGTGCAAGCTCCCCTGCCGTACCAGTGGAATTAAGTAGCTGTAATGCAATATGCTCGATAGTCCGCTGCGCTTCTGAATAACCAATCATGCGGCTCCAGAGTTCAAAACTTTTGATCTTGATAACAACGAGAACCATAGCTCTGCGAGAATTGAGATATTGTGTTATCACCGAGATAAGCTGCTGATAATTAAGCAGCGAAGGAAGTTCAAATGCCGTGTTTAGCAACTCACCATCAGTCACGGGATTTAAACACAAAACGATCCCAGAAGGACCAGCTAAACGACAACTCACTTCTAATTCAGTGTGATTCAATAACCTAATAGATACACTCTGACCGATTGCAAATGTCTGTTCCTGCAAGGTTAACCTATCTGTTTCAACCAAAAACTCATCAAGCAAACGTCCCTCGACCAAGGTTGACCCCAAGAGCTTTGTCGCCGCAATATTAGCATGCACAATTTGATTAGATGGGGATATCTCGAGTAAGGCATCGGAACTAGCCAACAACATTTTTTGGGATTGGCGTTGAAATATCTGTTTGTTGTGATGCGTAAATGCATTCGCTATTTCATCAAGTAACTCGTTATCTTCCCAAGGTTTTTGCAGAAAACGATACGCACTACCCGCATTAAGTAATGATTTCACCGACTCAAAATCTGAATAACCACTAATGACAAGCCCGACGACTTCAGGATATAAGCGTTTGATTTTAGAAAGTAACAGCCCTCCATCCATATAGGGCATTCTAAAATCGGTCAAAACAACTTTACAATCATAAGTGAGTAATAGGTTTAACGCTTCTTCTCCACTTTGAGCTGTCTTTACCGAATAGCCAGAACGAGTTAATAAGCGTTTTAGGGCCTTTAAAATGCCAACATCGTCATCGACTAGTAGTAAAGAGTTATCCATTGTGGCCTCTAGCTTAAGAGCATATTTACTCTGTCCAATAGATCATGATTATCAAAAGGTTTTGCTATCGCATCATCCGCACCTAATCTAATCGACTCTGCTAACTCTTTAGGTGAAAGCCCTGATAATACTAAAATTTTAATATTTGCTAACTCCGGTCGCTCTCGAATAAATTGGATAACTTCAAAACCATTCAACCCAGGTAAGGACAGGTCAAGAAGAATTAAATCTGGCTTTTCAGCAATAATTTTCACCCCAGCCTGAAAACCATCCTGTGCCGATAAAATTGCAAAGGGTGTTGAATGGAGTGCCCGCCTGAGTGCATTTCGCATCGATAATTCATCATCAATGATAAGAATAGACTTTTTATCAGCCATTAACTCATTATTATTTGAGGCTAAAAAGGCTTCTGGCATTGGCATGTTTTGTTGATGTAGAAAACTAATGAAGTCATCAACCAAGACTCGATAATTACCCCGTCCAGGTAATTTGTGACCTTTTAATTGACCTTTAGCGATCCAGCGACTCACTGTGCGTTGATGAACATCGCAATATTGAGCAATCTCGCTTGGCTTGAGCGTTTTCATGCTCTCGTACCCATGATTATTCTTGCTTAGTTAACACTTATAGCATAATTTTAATCTATAAGACAAATAGGACAAATGCGATAGGTGACTTAATGCCAACCCCATCTGAAAGCACTCTGCCATTGATTTTGTGTGTAGACGATGAAGCCAGTATTCTAAAATCGCTACAGCGGCTTTTTATCGGTAAGGAGCTGCAGCTTTTATTGGCTGATAGCGGGAGCCAAGCTTTAGAGTTAATGAAGCAGCATAGAATCAATGTCATTATCACCGATATGCGTATGCCGAATATGACGGGGGCAGAATTTTTAGCTAAAGCGGCGGTATTACAACCAGACGCTTACCGCATTTTAATGACCGGTTATGCTGATCTTGCCTCGACGGTCTCTGCAATCAATCTTGGAAAAATCCACAGATATGTTCAAAAACCTTGGGATAATCAAGAACTATTAACTGTGGTTGACGAAGGATTAGCAATGTACCACTTAATTCGTCAAAACAAACAACTTACTGCCAAGGTAGCCGCACAAAACAAACAGTTAAAAGAACTCAATAACTCCCTTGAGGAAACCGTTCAAAAACGTACAGAACAACTTAAGCAAACACTATCAAAATTCAAAAACTTAGCAAGTGAACGACAAAAAGATGAAGCTGCTACCTTAGAGGTACTCTACAATATCATCGTGAGTTATCCACCACTCAGTGGCGAACTGGCCCGTAAAATCAGCGCCACCTGCGAATATCTTGCAAATGCATTGCAATTGCCCGCAGAACAGGTAGTTACGATAACAAAAGCGGGCTTATTTTCAGAAATCGGTAAAATCGCGCTCCCCACCAAAATAGCTGAAACGGCATATACCGACCTCTATGATCGTGAACGTCGTTTATTTAATGAACATCCATTACATGCCGAAGAGATCTTACTGCCGGCGATACATTTAAGCGAAATGTCACTCATCATCGTCAATCAATTAGAACGCTTTAATGGCGGTGGTGAACCCGCTCAAAAAGCAGGCGTAGACATCCCTCTTGGGTCACGAATATTGGCAGTAGCGAGAGATTTTTGGCTGCATGTTGAAGGCCGATACGATGGTAATAAAAAAAGCATGGCTGACGGCTTTGACGCAATAAAACTACGCCAGGGCAGTTATTATGACCCAGTGATAGTCAACGCTTTGTCAATTTTAGTCACTTCCGAAGAAGTAGACATAGCAAACAAAGCCAGAAGAGGACTACAAGTGAGTGCACTCAAAGCTGGTATGAAATTAAAGCAAAACTTATACAATCTTAAGCACATACTGCTGTTACCTGAAGGACATATACTAACCTCTGCTTCACTTGATAAATTATCAAAGTATCAGCTAAAACATAAGGAGCAATTGTTAGTTGAAATAGAAACAAACTAAAGCTTAAAACATTATAGATCAATGGGATGACTTAAATATATGACTCCCTGAATACATGTAAAATGCCCACGCTGTGATGTTAAAAGTCCGACAAATATTCAGCAGTTATCATCCCTATGACCATTGCGGTGATTATTTGCAAGCTAAACGAAGCTATACTCAGTGTTGATACAAAGCTAACTTTCATCCCTTCCATTAGCATTTGTAACGTTGACATACGTGCTCCATATCAACTGTGTCAAAACGACTAATACTCTTATAAAGTTAGCTGTGCAATTTGGACTATTGAATGAATAAAAATGACCAACAGCAATTGCTGATACAATTAAGAGCAGAAAATCAGGAATTATTAGAGTTTAAAATACTCAATAATTTAATTTCAAAATCGATGCAAGCTTTGACGGAAAACATAGACCAAGCTATGCCCTTTAGCGTCTTATTTTCACTAGTCAAACAGGAGCTAAAACCTGATCTTCAATTAATCGTAACTTGCAACCCAGAAAGTACTGAGCTGAGTATTTTAGCATGCACACATGAGGAACTAATTGGAAAACACATTACATTCGAAAATACTAAAACTGTAAAATTTGAGTTTACAGAAACAACAGTGATCAATTTAGACTCTACCTCTAATTGGTCAAGCACACTAAAACGCCTATTGCCCCAAGCGACATCAGCATTAATTCAGCCTGTAAAATTTAACAACAGTGATTATGCAATCATCTTGCTAAAAAAAGAGCCCTATAGCTTTAACTCTGGAGCGCAATCTATCATATCAAACTACTGTAGTTTTATCGCAAACACACTCACATTGAGAGACTATCGCCATATTGCAGCTGAACGCGACAGTTTATTTGCACAACAAAAAAGAATTGAAAACAGTTTAGCAAAAGAAGGAAAATTGGCGGCAATTGGTCAACTTGCAGCCGGTGTTGCCCACGAATTAAATAACCCACTAGGATTTATTTATAGTAACTTGAACACGCTTGACGTGTACTTAAAAGATATCAACTCATTCATAAAAGAAGTAAACAATACATATCCAGAAATTAATAAGTCCGTAAAAAAATATAAGCTTGACTTTATATTAAAAGACAGTATTGAATTAATTAATGAAAGTCAAGAAGGTGCTAGACGTGCGAGAGATATTATTAAAAACCTACGTAACTTCTCACATCCAGATGAACAAACAATATCAACTATAAACATAGTAAATCTTGTTGAAGATACGGTAAAGATAGCTAAAGTCAATCTAAAAAAACACATAAAAATAAATTTAACTCATCATTTAGAAAGTGCATTAGTCAAAGGAAACACAACACAACTAAGTCAAGTAATATTAAATATTATAAACAACTCCTATTATTCAATAAAACATCAAAAAGGATTAATTGAAATAGATATCACGAAGATAAATCATTGGATAAACATTGAAATAAAGGATAATGGGAACGGTATACATGAGACTGATATACCACATATCTTTGAACCTTTTTTTACAACAAAAGAAATTGGTGAAGGTACTGGGTTAGGGCTATCAATATCAAGAGCTATAGTAGAGCAACACAATGGATTTATTACTCTTGACTACACAGGGCCTTCGGGTACAAAATTTGTTATAGGTCTACCGGAGTCTAGCCATGCTAGCAATAATTAGAAGACATAATAAATCCATTAAGAAACATCGAATATTATTCTTATTATATTGTATTATCATTGGATTGGTTGCCAATTTATCAGTTGTAACCGTTCCAATTGCAGTACCTCTCAATATAGGCAATGTTGCAGCATTATTGATTCTAGCACGTTTAGGTCCCTTGTGGGCGTTAGTATGTTTTGTTTTTGTTACATCTCCACTCCCCTCTTTTATTGCTATAATACTAAGCCTTATACAAGTGGTATTATTTAATATTTATATTAAAAAAAATAGCTCAAACACAACGCAAATTTCTGTGATTTATTTTTTAGCAGCTATTCTCGTTATAAAAATGTTTTCACTGGAAGCTATAAAGGATAATTTATCCTTCTTGATTATATATTGCTCTTTATCAACGACATTATTTATTTGGAGTGTAAAAGCTGCACGTTTACTCCTTGCATTATATGTTAATAATGAGCAATTAAGAAAACAGTCATTGCAACATCAACTATCTTTTAGAGTCGGATTATACACAGCAATCCCTGCAACATTACTGATTACACTTGGTCTCAATGGACTGACGAGTTTAGAACTTGTGAAACAAATGGTTCATTATCAAAATGAAATTAACTCTCTTAAGGACAATATTGAGTTAAAACTAAAAGATTACATCGTAAAGATTGAAACTATTGTTAATACAACAGAAAAACAAGTTACCAAAAACACTTTAAAACTTCTTGTGGAACAATCTCCAGAATTTATATCTTCACTTGTAACAGATAATAATGGTATTGTTAGAGATTTCTACAAAGTTGATGCAAACACAAACAACATCGGCAACTTGAGCGTTGCAGACCGTCCCTATTTTTATTTGGTAAAACAAACAAAAACGTCTTTTATAAGTGATACCTTCAAAGGAAGATCACTCGGAGATGATCAATTATTTGCTGTAAGCACACCTATAATAAGAGAAAATAAATTTGATGGTGTTCTACAATTAGCAATAAAACTTAATTCATTACTGACATTATTTGATAAACATAATGATAGTATTTCACATCGTATACTCATAGATAAATCAGGAAGAAAAGTATGGGGAAACAATGTAAGTGGTGATATCGGCAGTGTCTGGACTCGACCTAAAGATAGCGAGCCGATGAAAGAAACATTTTTAAGAAAAAGTATATTCAACCCACTTAATCCTATTACATTTAGCAAAGATGCGCATCACTTTATCATCGATGAAAAAATAGGTTTAACTGGTTGGGAGTTATATTTTTTCATTGACACTAACGATCTCTTCATAAAACTTTCAATTTATTTTTTTCTTGCTCTAGCCTTAATCACTATAATATTAGAAATATCTGTTAGACTATCAAAAAGATTTGTAAAAAACTACACACAGGCATTGGAGCAATTGGTAGATTACACTCAACAATGGGATGGCAAAACCTTAAATAGCAGAGCATTGAATCTTACTCAATCGGCGCTTGAAATTGACACTTTAGCGCATAGCTTTATAAATATGCAACGACGAGTAACTGGTGCTCACAACGCAACAATATCATCAATGAATGAGGTAAGACTTCTTAATGAAGAGTTAGAAGAAAGAGTTGAAAAACGAACAAGAGAATTAGAAGAAGAGCGCGATAAAGCAAATCATCTAGCAGCAATTAAAACTAGATTCCTTGCTA
This sequence comes from Shewanella sp. DNRA4, assembly GCF_012843185.1. Lineage (NCBI taxonomy): Bacteria > Pseudomonadati > Pseudomonadota > Gammaproteobacteria > Alteromonadales > Shewanellaceae > Shewanella > Shewanella sp. DNRA4. The sequence continues at coordinate 136,695 of NZ_JABAIP010000010.1, read as the reverse complement.
ATATGAGCCATGAAATTCGTACTCCAATAACGATAATTAAAGGTTTCACTGAACAAATTTTACCCATTACCCATGGTGAAGTACATACTGCTCTTTGCAAAATTGAACAAAATATATCTCACCTTCAAAGTATAATTAATGACATTTTAGACGCGGCTAAAATTGATGAAGGAAAAATGACTATAGCTGAGCAATCGGTTGCTATTGAACCGCTTTTAAACAGCTTAAGTGATGCATTAACTATTTTAGCACATTCGAAAAATTTAACCACTCAGTTAGACATTAATCTATCAAATATTAAATATATAAAAACAGACCCTTATAGACTTAAGCAGATATTACTCAATTTTATTAGTAACGCAGTAAAGTTCACGCAAAAAGGTACTATAAAATTAGTTGCGAACATAACAGATAAAAATGAGTTATATATTGCAATTATCGACAACGGCATTGGTATTTCATCTGAACAAGCATCAAGTTTATTTCATGCATTTACTCAAGCAGACTCCAGTACCAGTAGAGATTATGGCGGTACAGGTCTAGGATTATTTATCAGCAAACAATTAGCTAATGCTATGTCTTTACAACTTAATATGCATAGTACAGTTGGGATTGGGTCTTGTTTCTCTATCACATTACCCGCAGAAAAATTAATTAATAATGTTGCCATAACGCATGATGAAATCAACATTATTCAAAATGAAATCATAGACTGGAAAAAGAAAAGCATCTTATTTGTTGATGATGTAGAGGATATTAGAGACTTAGTAGCCATTTACCTAAAAGATACAGGAATAAGTATAGATTTTGGTGTCAATGGTGAAGAAGCAATACAATTAGCATCTCTAAAACATTACGATCTGATCATATTAGACCAACAAATGCCAGTTATCGATGGACTTACCGCTGCAAATACAATACGTGCGATGAGTAAAAATATTCCTTTATTATTATTAAGTGCTGATATTTTTTATGATGACAGTGAAAAAAATAGCGCTTTCAACAAAAAAATCACAAAACCTTTTAGCAAACAACAACTCATTGATACCTTGCAATATTTTCTGGGAGAAAACCAATCAACATATAATAAGCAAAAAAAAGAAGATGACATATTAGACAATGATTTAACAATTGAATATCTAAAAACCTTACCTAATACATTGTCTTTATTAAAGCAACTTATCAATGATGGAGAAGTAACAAAGTTAGGACATGAATTACATAAGCTAAAAGGAACAAGTGCGTGTTTAGGGCTTAGCAATATATCGTCATGTGCGGCACATCTCAATGTGCAACTAAAAAATCGAATGATAACCCTAGAAGAAATCAACGAATTGTCAACCGCTATAACGGATGCACTTTTAGCTGAAAATGAAAAATAATAGGATATAATATCAATGGTAGCACATGAGTCAGAGCTAACACTCAAAAACATCAGCAGGAGTTAAGATTGGTAATATCACAGTGAAAGAAGTGCCCACACCTAAAGTAGAAGTGACTTTAATCTCACCTTTATGCTTTTGAACTATACTGTAGGATAATGATAAACCAAGCCCTGTGCCTGTTCCGACAGGTTTGGTGGTGTAAAAAGGTTCAAATATTTTACGTATATCTTGTGCTGCAATACCAGAACCAGTATCACGAATAACAATCATAAATTCTGATTCTGTCGCACTTACATCGATAGATATTTCACCTCTTTCCTCTATAGCTTGCGCAGCATTAACTAACAAATTAAGGAATACTTGATTAAGCTGCATTGGCTGACAATATAGCTCTGGCAAATTATCCTGGAAATTACGAAGAACAACAGCTTTATATTTAATTTGGTTAGCAGCAATTTTTAATGTATTTTCAATACCCTCTATTACATTAGCATATTGCCATTCACTACTATCTACATGAGAAAAAGACTTGAGGCTTTTCACTATTACGGCAACGCGATCTAATCCCTCAATCGATTCATTGATTAAATCAGGTAAATCTGAGCATATAAATTCAAACTGATGTCGCTTCAACATATCTTGTTCAAGTGCAAAATAAGGCGGAGACCCAATCTTATGTACTAGTTTTTGATAAAAGCTAAGTAATTTTAATAACTTATCATTATAATCTTGTAAGCTTTGTAAGTTTGAATTCACAAAACCAATTGGATTATTGATTTCATGAGCAACACCTGCTGCTAACTGCCCAATTGCGGCCATTTTTTCAGATTGTAATAATTGATTCTGAGCAGCCTCTAGTTTTTTATTGAGAAGACTCAGTGCAGTATGCTCTTGTTCCAACTGTTCAGAAAGGCATTTTTGTGCTTGGTAATAACTTGCAAGCTCAGTTACATCTTGCACAATTAAACAAACTGTTTTCACTTGATTATTTTCTATATCGAGCGGGAAAAACTCAATATTTTGGTACATAGCAGTCTCTTCACCTGTAATAGGCCGACTGCTACTAAAGTCAAATACATGTGGACGATGTTCCCAATATGAGAAACTGGCATTATTAAGCACAAAAACGCTATTAATTTTTTTTTGAAGAAATTTTGCGGCATCAGGGAATAACACGAGTAAGTTATTTTCGTGTGTAACTGACTTATTATCGGTTGACAATCTATCGGTAAAAAATTCATTCCAGTAAATAATTTGATAAAACTCATCAACCACACAAATTCCAAGTGGTAAGCGTGAAGTAAGCTTCTGCAATAGCTGTGACTGACTCATAATTACTCCAGCAACTGCTGTAGTTTCGCTAATAAAGTTTGAACTGATGCCTCTTCCAAACAGATCACAACTTTTGAGTCAAACTGACTCACTTCCACTTTAAACTCAACCTCCATCATTAAAGTACTTGCCCATCTATAGTGGTAATGCTGACTAGCCGCATTGTACATTGTCGGCATACTTAACTTTGCGTTTAATGAAAGTTGCTCAGCAAATCCGGTTAAACATGCACCAGCTAAAATATTGGCAAGTTCTAACAACAATTCATTTAACCGGTCTTGAGTAAGTGGCAGTTCATACTCCATTAATGTACCAATCGCATCGCAGCCCTGCTTAGATAGCGTTGAAATAACTTCACCTTTAATACTGCCTAAAAATGATTGGCGTGTGTACCACATTGCCTCGTCCGATAGCATAGAGACAAATTGTTCAGGAGTAACATCACTGATTTTAGGAATTGATAGTGTAATTTTCGCTTCGATTAAACGAGCAAGTGAATTAGCTGCTTGCCCCATAGAAATATTCATCAATTCCTGGAGCGCGTCTCGCTGTTCTTCAGATAGCAACATGTTCATATTAGCCCCACATCGAAAAGTGCTTCTCTTAACTGTGCGGGTTGTAACGGTTTTTGTAAGAAACGAAAAGCACCTAGGGAATCAACTAACAATTTAGCTTCTGGCTGTATATCTGCACTTATCACAATAACAACCGTCTTTGATTGTTGTTCATGAAGACATTTAAGTACTCCGAATCCATCAAGTTCAGGCATGGTCAGGTCAAGAAATAGTACCTCAGCCTTACCTGAATTAGCTGCTTCTAGGGCTTCTTTTCCATTGCACGCTTCAGTAATCTCAACATCCCAGTCCTCCGGTAAAGCTCGTCTTACCGCTTTTCTGGACATTAAAGAATCATCAGCAATTGTGACAGGTATTGGCATAGCATCACCTCATGAGTGTCTCATCTGTCTTATATTAGTCGTTATTCACTATGCGTCAATGTTAAGCGCTAATAATAAGAATCTTAGCAGAACCTTCAGCACAAGGATTTTCTCGATAAGATTCAGCTTAAAAAATAACTCATGCCAAAACAACAAACTAGTAAAACTATTCCACCATCTTGATTGCATTCCAGTTGCTTTCAGCATGAAAATTTAGCTAACAGTCAGTTGTAGCTTTAACTTGGCTGAAAATAGATGAACAGCTTGGTTTTAAATGAACGCGAGTAGCAATATTGGAATAAAACCACATAACAGAATACGACCAATTTATTTGAGGTATTAGGGCGTGTTGAGAACGTTTCAGAGTGGTTTATTTCAGCAGTTTAGCTGGTTATACGAGGCAAAGTTCGTTCTGAATAGTTAAGCTACATAAAACTAAGATAACTCAGCAGAAACGTCAGCCAAATACTGCCCGAAGAGTTCATTCTAGCAAGATTTTTCTCTTACTTTCAGTGATTAGAGACGCTCGTTATTTAAGTAAAATAACGGCACATAATTACTCGCTTCGCGAGCAGCACTTGCTCAAACGAACAAAATTGAATCTTAAAATATCATCATTCTCTAGACGGTAGGCATTAGTGGTTTACTGATATCGCAAATGAAAAAGCCTCATCAAATGATGAGGCTTTTTCCTATTTGGCGGAGCGGACGGGACTCGAACCCGCGACCCCCGGCGTGACAGGCCGGTATTCTAACCAACTGAACTACCGCTCCAAACTTTTTATTATACCGCTGTAACAGCACTATAATTTTAACTTGCATAACTTGACTGGCGGAGCGGACGGGACTCGAACCCGCGACCCCCGGCGTGACAGGCCGGTATTCTAACCAACTGAACTACCGCTCCACTCAAGTTGCGGTGAATAATACGGTTGAGCGTTCGAAGCGTCAACCGTTTTTTTCACTCAATTGCATCGATTAGTTAAAATTTCGCCAAACTTAACAAAACCCCATGATAAGTGAACAAAATATCTGCAAATCCCGATGTAAATCTCACCCTTTCCTTCACTTTTATCTACGATTATCAGGTTCATCTGGCATAGTTAAATCTATTTCATCAAGAGATGGGACATCAGCTTTATTTTGTTCCGCTTCATCTAAAATCCGCTGTTCGGCGGCGGCTAATGCTTGTGCCAAACTTTGACGCTTACGCCAAATAATCAGCCCAACCACACCCAGTAGCACTAACACCACATTGACGGTGATAATCCAGAAGATCGCTTCCTGCTTAGCGAGAGCCTCTTCCTCTGCAGCCTTTTGCGCGGCCACAGCTGCGAGCTCTTCTTCGCTAGGTGGTGGCTCGGGCGGTTGCACTAGGTTGAAGAACAGTTCAGGTAAATCGAGTACTATTTCACGGCCAGTGACTGTCGTTGTCGCAGCAGAGCCTTTTATTCGGTAACTGCCAAACTCGGTCACAGGCGGTATCGGCAATTCAGTGTCGCTCTCCTTAAGCCCATGAACTACGAGGGGAAGTTGCAAACCAGCAGGTCCAACAAGCTCAAATGAAAAATGGGTCTCAGCTAGCTGTAATACGCGACTATCGGCATGTAGCATGATTTTCCATTGACCCGTCAAAGGATCTTCAGGAGTTATCACCTCTGCATTTACGGGTCGTGGAGATAAGCTAAAAGGAAATGAGACTTGCCTTTCAAATACGTTGTTACGCGCTTGAACGACAAAGTCGTACTCACCCCATGGCTGCTTAAGATTGATATCGCCTGTAAATATGCCGTCATCAGGTCTTTCATCGAACTTTTCACCATTATCTTTGTAGGAACCAACGATAATGTCACCTGCGGCAAAGTTTTCATCGCCCGTACGATGCTTACTGACAAAGTGCGCGGTCCACTCGACTAAATAGTCCATCCCAGGCATGCGAACGCGCTCTGCATCTCCCATTAATTGGGCAATCACTTTGGTTTGTTCGCCTTGAAATAATGGCTGAGGTAATCGTTGAACTTCAATCTCAAGCTTTGAAACCCGTTTAATTTTCGAGCCCGGCACCACCTTCCCCACTAATTGCCAAGGACCAGGCTGGGGTGATTCGATATAAATAATATCTCCGGTCATACCATCAACCCATTTAACGGTTTCTGGATGACGATTGGCGTACCACTTACTGCCATCGGGCAAGACAATCACCACGGGGGCCGAACCATATTCTCGCTGGATCATGAGTGTCATACTGCTGACCATATGATCCACCCGAAAACGATTTTTAAGCTCAGAAGCCGTATCTACGGGCACGACTTTCATATTCGATGGCTTGGACGACGTGTTTACCTTACTCTCAGCACTGTTTACCTTAACCTCAGCACTTGGCTCAGCAGTATTTTGAACCTTAGCTGCCATATCGGTAGTCGGCTTTGTCGGCTTAGCGGTCACTGGTTCCGTATCAGCCGCAAACAATGACGTGCTCAAGCTAAGGTAGCCGAGTATTAACGTGGTATTGACTAGAGATTTTCGCAGCGACATCGTCATAGGCTAAAAATTATCCTCTCCAGAGGCACTTTCCTGATTTTGCGACTAAATCAAGGCGTTGTTCATGTATAACGAGTTCATCGGCCGATGCGCTGATCACTTTAAGATTAAGTGATGCGGGATCAAAGCGTTGAATGCCTCCCGCCTCTTGACCAACTTCTTCGTTAGAGAGATTGAACTTAGTCTGACCTCCCGTCATCGACAAATACACATCGGCAAGAATTTCGGCGTCGAGTAATGCGCCGTGGTAATGGCGGCGGGAATTGTCGATGCCATATCGTTTGCAGAGAGCGTCTAAGTTGTTTTTTTGCCCAGGATGCAAAAACTTAGCGATATCGAGGGAGTCTAAAATATCACAAATGTCGCGAGTCTTTGGTCCTAACGGTTGCAGTAAGGAAAACTCATGGTCCATAAAGCTCACGTCGAAGTTTGCGTTATGGGCTACAATTTCTGCGCCACTGATAAAATCGATAAACTCTTGCGCTATTTGATGAAATCTTGGCTCATTTGCAACACGCTCATCGGTGATCCCGTGAACAGCAATCGCTTCTGGATCAATCGCTTGGCCAGGATTGATATATTGATGGTAATAACGCCCCGTTAAACGGCGGTTGATGACCTCAACACAACCTATCTCAATAATTCGGTGTCCTAAATACACCGCACCACTCCCCTGGTTCATACCAGTGGTTTCAGTATCCAAAATAACCTGACGGCTTGCGTTTGAGATAATATTCATACTTTTATGCGCTTCTTATGACTTTTTTTGGTTATACTCGGCCGATATTTACGCCGCTGGTAACCACTTGATGACTGAACTAAAACTAATCCACATCTTCACCGATGGTTCTTGCTTAGGCAATCCGGGCCCCGGTGGCTATGGCATTGTAATGAATTATAAGGGCCATACAAAGGAGATATCCGATGGTTTTGCCCTGACAACCAATAATCGCATGGAATTATTAGCCCCAATCGTTGCGCTTGAGGCCCTAAAAGAACCCTGTAAAATCATTCTCACCAGCGATAGCCAATATATGCGCCAAGGGATCACCACTTGGATCCACGGCTGGAAGAAAAAAGGCTGGATGACATCTAATCGAACGCCGGTGAAAAATGTCGATCTTTGGAAACGTTTAGATAACGCCGCTCAACTCCACCAAATTGATTGGCGCTGGGTAAAAGGCCATGCCGGACACGCGGAAAATGAACGCTGTGATCAACTTGCTCGCGCCGCCGCAGAGGCAAATCCTACGCAAATTGATGCAGGTTATCAGGCGGAGTCCTAACACTTATCGCTGCTAGAACACCATTATTCTCGTGATAAATGGAAAAAATTACTGCAAAACTGCACAAAGGCCAGCCCTAACGACGTTGCTTGGCGACTCTTATGAGTGATGCGGTAAAACTGCCGCTCTAACACTAATCCTTCAATGGTGACTAGAGCCAATTCTTTTCGACTAATGTCTTTATCCAACGCAAGTTCTGACAAAACCCCCAAACCAGCACCTTGTTTTACCGCCAACTTGATGGCATCGGGCGTGGTAAAGCAGAACTTAGCCTCCGGTTGCATACCTAGTTCATTGGCCGCATTAACAAAATATTCCCGAGTTCCCGATCCCTCTTCACGCAGCACCCAAGATTGGCCTTTTACGGCCAAAGGCTTAACCGTTTGCCCTGCCAATGGATGAGCGGGATGGCAAAACACCAATAATCGATCCTTGTGCCACGGCTCGATATGAAGACGGTTATCAGTACAATGCCCTTCAATAAACCCCATTTCGGCACGAAATTGTGCAACGGATTGAATCACTTCTTGGGTATTGGTGATCGCCACGTCTACATGGGTTTGGATATGTTGCTGGCAAAATGCGACTGCCGCTTTCGCCAGTAAATAATTACCAATCGTTGAGCTTGCACTCACACTTAAGTGTCCAACCAAATCACCATCTTGACGAGTAAATGCCTGCTCAATTTGTTCAACACGATGTAAAAGATCGGTGGCCAACGGCAACAAGAGGTTACCCTGCGAATTCAGTTGCAGACGATTGCCAATTCTTTCAAATAACCGGGCATTGAGCTGTTTTTCCAATTCGGCTAAGGCCATAGAGGTCGCAGGCGGCGATAGATTAACTTGTTCAGCCGCTTTTGCCACCTGACCACTGCGTGCGACGGCTTCAAAAACTGCAAGTTGCCTTAGGGTAATTCGCATATCGGACTCATTAATCGATGATGTTATTTTATATGTTCGGATAAATGCCCAGTGCGTCCGGCGCTTGGCGCAGTGGCCCAATTGGGTTGTCGAACCTTACGTTTGTCACGGATTGGGGTTAATGGTGATTCTAATTTTCGAGCCACAATCAAATACAAACTCCCCGCACTGGGAAGCCATGAAGCTAAGGTTTGCTGTAAAAAACGGCCACGATTCAATTCGCCGATCAGGGGATGGTAAACCAAACGCTCATCACTCACCACTTGATAACCAAGTAGCCCTAACCAATCTCGCACCCTAGATGGCATAAAAAAGCGTCCGCACCAAGGTAGATCATCTTGATATTTCGGCCACAGCTTGCCAAGAAACACTGAGCTTAAGGGGTTAAAGCCCACAATAAATAAATAACCACCGGCGATCAGCACTCTGTCGGTTTCCCGTAAAATACGGTAAGGATCAGCCTCAAACTCTAGTAGCAGGCTCATCACCACAGCATCAATCACCCCATTTTGTATCGGCAAATGACAAAAATCCCCCATTAACGAGGCTGTTGGTGCTGAGCATAGTGAAAAATGATGAGCAACAGGGGATGCCATACTGGAGAGCTGTGCACTTAAGGGGCCCAACTTCAACAAATGATAACCAAACACCCTTGGCCACCAATCAGTGAGCTTATCGGTAACAGCTTGCTGGAGTGCGTCGCCATTGGGTAAATCTTCCCATTGCTCAGGTTTACGCACAGAACTGTTATACGACACAACTCACCTCACTTTCCGTTATCTTATTACTTTTACCGAGTTAAGACCTTCATTGAACATCCATCATTAGGTGATTTAAAAATCACAATAGTCGCCAACTGATATCCACCTGTGGATAATAACCTCATCTTGAAATCAAAATACAGCTATCGGCGGTGCTATGCTCACTATAACAGCGATTAATGCCTTTAATGACAATTATATCTGGGTGTTGCGACAAGACTCCCAGCAAACGGTGTATGTGGTTGATCCTGGCGATCCACATGTTGTGCTCGACTACTTACGTAAACATCAACTTACGTTAGCGGGTATTTTGATCACTCATCATCATCATGATCATACAGGTGGAATAACCGCCCTCGCCGCCCATGTTAAGCAGACAACAGACCAGATTCTGGCTGTCTACGGTCCGCAACGTGAAGCTATTCAAGGCATCAATCAGCCAATCGACCCTACAAGCAATACACTTACATTGCCCTTTATCGATGAGCCCATACACATCTTGTCTGTACCTGGGCATACTGCTGGTCATATAGCGTATCTACTTGATGGTGCCCTATTTTGTGGCGATACACTCTTTAGTGCAGGCTGCGGTCGTTTATTTGAGGGCACCCCTGCACAAATGTGGCAATCTTTAAGTTTGCTCGCGGCGTTACCCGATGAGACTCGAGTGTACTGCGCCCATGAATATACTCTTGCGAATCTTAAATTCGCCCAAGAGGTAGATGCAGATAACGCTGCACTCAACATGTATGTAGAACAAGCCAACACAATGCGTGCCCAAAACAAAGCCACTATACCCTCCACCATTGGGTTAGAGCGGGCAATCAATCCCTTCCTTCGTCCGTTAGCGCCTACCATAGTCAACAGCATAAAAAGTAAGTTTTGTGACCAAGATCTGACTAAAGCTGATGAACTAAGCTGTTTTACCCTACTTCGGCAGTGGAAAGATATTTTTTAGTAAAAAATGATCCATTTATGGCTGAAATTTATACAGATTTTTCCACTTTTGATGACGTAAATCAAAAGTGACCCTACAAGATGTACGATAATTTAGGGACAAGCTCGAAAAGATCCCATAGAATGGCTCGTTTTTGCGTGAATACTTTGCGCTCTGTGTTGCCACTTTTTTTCACATAATCAATTCGTTAGATAATTTACGTTGTACGAAGAGTGCAGTGGCAATGCACTAACAGAGGACTATCGTTTTCCATGAGAGTATCACTTTATGTTGTAGTAGGGGGATTTGCCCTACTCACAGGTTGTCAGACGTTAGACAACCCTCAGGTGCCCAAACCTGAAGCTGAAACCGTCACGACCGAAAATACCGTCCCACAGTATTATCTCGCAACCGAACCTGAATCGGCGCAAATTACTGATGTATGGGAACGAATTCGTCAAGGAATGCAGTTACCTATTCCAGACAAGAAACTCGTTAACTATTATCGCGATTGGTACATTAACAACCCTAAACACCTTGAATTGATTTCTGAGCGTGCAGCGCCTTACATGTATTTGATCGTCGAAGAGCTTGAAAAACGCCATCTACCAATAGAGATAGCCCTGCTTCCGATTATTGAAAGCGCTTTCGATCCCAGTGCTTCTTCGGCCAGTGCTGCCTCAGGGCTTTGGCAATTTACCACCCCGATGGCGAGCCACTTTGGGTTAGAAATGAACTGGTGGTATGACGGCCGTCGCGATGTGCCTGCATCCACGACAGCAGCCCTAGATATGCTCGAATATTTGTACGATAAAACCAATAATAATTGGCTTTATGCAATTGCGGCCTACAACTCAGGAGAGTCACGCGTACTCAATGCGATTAAACGCAACGAAGATAAAGGTCTTAAAACCGATTTTTGGTCGCTCGATCTCCCTAAAGAAACCAAACGTTATGTGCCACAGTTATTGGCGCTCGCCGAAGTGATTAAACATGCCGATGAATATGGCATTACTCTGGCACCCATTGATAACAGCCCCTCAATCGAAGTGGTTGATATAGACAGTCAAATTGACTTAGCCATGGCAGCAGGTCTCGCCAATATGACCACCAATGAGCTGTTAAAGCTCAATCCAGGTTACAATCGCTGGGCAACCTCACCAATGGGCCCACACACTTTAGTATTACCCATTGATAAATCTGAAGAGTTCAAAAAAGCACTTGCAGAAACAGAAAGTGAGGCCCGTGTAAGCTGGCTTAGATATACGATTAAGCCTGGAGATAGTTTAGGGTCTATTGCAGAAAAACATCATACAAGCATCAATGCGATCCGTGCAGCTAATGGTATGAAAAACAACAATATCATTGCTGGAAGACCGCTAATTATCCCAGTCTCTGCTGATGATAAACAACTGTATGCCCTATCAACCAGTCAGAAATTACCTAAAAAAGCCGCTGTTGCCGCCTCGGGTAACAAGTTGACCTATAAAGTAAAATCCGGTGATAGTTTGTGGCAAATTGCCCAAGCACATAATGTTAGCGTCAAACAGTTAATGACTTGGAACCATTTAAGCAAAGACAGCAAATTACAAAGTGGTCAGCAATTGACGATTGTTGCACCACAAGAAAAACACGATAACGAGCAGATCCGAACCGTCAGCTACAAAGTTAAGGCTGGTGATTCACTCGCGCGAATTGCAAACAAGTTTAAGGTGACTGTTCCTGAACTTCGCGAATGGAACGGCTTAACCGCATCACAATATATTCAACCCGGTCAAGTGTTGAAACTGGTTGTAGATGAAAGCAATTTAAATACATAAAGCATTTAAGTGTTAATCACTCTAAATACCTTATGTTTAATTTGTTAATAAAATCGTCTTGCATCTAAAATAAAGATCAACATAAAAAAGCAGTAACCTCTGGGTTACTGCTTTTTTATTGGCTCAATACGCCGTTATCTTTCGAGCAGAACGTTGCCGGTTACGCTCACACATCGACTGTTGACGTAGGAGATGACAGAGCACGCAAATCTTGCATACCTACAAGCCGCCCAACTTTTTAAGTAGCGAATCCTTTAATTTTTCTTTCGCTTTATCAGTCTCTTCCTTCAACTGATTATTTAATAACGCTTGAGTATCTAAGGCATATTCCGGCTTTTGGAAAGTACCGGTAATCGCGAGAGGGATATCAATTCCTGCCAGCGCATCTTTCTCACTGCCACCTTGACCTTTAAGAGAATTGACTAAACTGGTCGTTAACCGATAATCCAGAGTTTGCGTCAAGAGATCCGCGCTGCCCTTACCCGCAAGCCTAAGCAAAGGTGAAGACATAGCGAGATCAGGGTTTGTCGCTACACCATGTTCAAGGGAGAAGTTACCGGTTAGGCTCGAGAAGTCGGTTTTACGCTCCTCTTTCGTGTCCGCAGACAAATCCCCCTTTAATTTAGCCTGAGCACTACGGATCATCTGCGGGATATTGACACCGTAAAGGGCACCATCGGTGATATCAAAACGACCATTCGCGAGGAGGTTTTTCTTTAATTGTTCAGGAATTAAGCTCTTACCTTTGCCTTTTACATTAAAATTTGCCGTTCCCGCCAGAATATCTAGCTTGGCCGCATCCTTAAGTAATGGTTGAATTTGAACACCTGATATTTGCTTATCAAATTGGTAACTTGACACTTTTGATCGCGCATCAACCTGAGCATTGAGCATTAACTTACCTTGGTAGAGATCTGCACTTAGCTGCTTAAGATCAACCTCACCATTTTTAATGCCTAAATCCATTAACCAATTTTGCGTAGACAAATTCGCGACTTTGATCGATTTAACCGCCAATATTAGCTTCGCATCCAAACCATTAAGCGCCGTTAAATCGGGTTCAACAGCCTGAGTCTGTGAAGACGCAGCTGCGGTTTGTTCTTCTGAAGTGTCAGATTTTGGTAGCAAAGCATCGAGGTCAATATCCCCAAATTGGAAATCCGCACTAATTTTCGGCACTTTGCTCCCGTAACTGACGGTCAACTTACCCGCTACATTGATATCCATTGCGGTTAATTTACTGATGTCCGCCGATAACTGCTTTTTATCTAATGCGATTTGGCTGTTTAGACTAACCTCGGCGGTCAATTTTTTATTAGGGATCCCCTCGCCTTCAACTTGAGTCTCAATATCCAGCTTCTCAATCACCAGCTGATTAAAATCATGACTTAACTTGATTTGCCCTTCGCCTTTACTGCTCACTGTCATATCCGGCAAGGTCGCGGCAAATTCGTAAGCCATCGGCGCAAATTTATCGAGTGAAAATGCCCCCAAAGTGAACTGTTTTAAGGTTAAGGTTTGGGTTTGCCCTTTAGCTTCATCAATTAAATTGATTTGCGTATTCGTAATAGAAATACCACCTACATCGATACTGGCTAATTGTGCTTTAGCACTTGATTCAGATGGGGTAGCAGATAGCTCAGTGCTCTTGCCCGTTAAGCCATCTAGGCTTGAGCTACCATTTTTACGGGTGACCAAATTGATTTTTGCGCCATCAAGAGTGAGCTGAGCGATTTCAATTTGCTTGCTAAACAGTGGTATAAGCTCAACCTCAGCTACGGCTTTATTAACTTCAAGCATCGATTTTGGGGTAAATCCCTCAGGGTTAGATAGGGAAACACCGCCTAAATTAATCCCTATGGTTGGAAAAAATGTCCATGACAAGTCATCGGTTATTACTAACTCGCGCCCAGTTTGTTTTTTAACAGCGTTGACAATTTCGGGTTTAAAATCATTAGGGTCAAAGAAAACAGTAAGATATAAGGCGACAGCGACAATGAAGGTCGCCAGAATGGCTAAAAACCACTTAATGAATTTCATGAAAACATCCTTATCAATAACATCTTGAATTTAAAAACTTAACTTAAAAATGCGAAATTTAAACACTCCTCACTGATGGCAATGCCATTCTCATCAACATAAACCATCATACCGGGTTTGACTGTAACACTGCCAAACTCGATAGGCACATTGACTTGTCCTTGATCTTTCTTATCAGTCTTGATGGGCATCGCGCCTAAGGCATAAACCCCTAAATTAAAAGTATTCAGTCTAGCAACATCCCGAACATAACCATTGATAATCACGCCTTGCCAACCATTATCCATGGCGCTTTGGGCGATTAAATCCCCCAGCAGTGCACGACGGGATGAGCCTCCACCATCAACAACAAGCACTTTCCCTTGACCTGGCTGTGCTAAAACTTCTTTCACTTTGGAGTTATCTTCAAAACATTTGACCGTCACAACTTCACCCCAAAACAACTTCTTACCACCATAAGCACGAAACGCTAGCGGCAACAAAGTGAGTTTGGATGGATAGTGATCAAACAAATCGGGTAATAGATCAAGCATTTCAATCTCCACTTGGCGAAAAGTTTAGACTACTCATTATTGTAGACGCCGACAAGTACTATGAGAAAACCAGCTTTTTATTGGTTTTAGCACTTTAATACTTGGTCAGCATTGGCATAAACATTATAATCTGCGATAGTAAAACGCTTGTGATACCCTCTTGGGTTAAGGCATTCATTCTTTCGCTTCTCAACGTCTCGTAATAAAGTGAACACCAAATGACAACTGATCTAGATTTGCAAAGCGCTATCGCTGCACTCGATGAATATGGATATGAGAAAAAAGTCTCAACGGATCTTGAGCAAGCCCGTAATAAACAACAAATGGGGAAATACATCAAATCCCTTGATTACAGTTTGCGTCGCTTATTAATATTGCAAGAAACTGTTAACGAACTAGTTGAAGAAAAGAAACACCAACTTGCACAGCAAGAAAATATTCAAACCTATAAGACTAAAATTATTAACCTTTCTCGAGAGTTTAACATTTCATACGAAGATGTATTAGCTATTATGGCTGAGTTACCCAACAAAAAATAATACCGAAAACAGCCTTCCAGAAAGAAAAAATTATAACAAGGCCATACAGAATCTGCTGTATGGCCTAAATTAATCGTTGTATCAATTCAGACGTTTTCATCCACGCAATGTATATCAAAACAGCCAGTGAAAAGGCGCCATTGATGGCACCCTTTCAATTATTGGCTTATTTTTCTAGCATTAACTGACGAATATATTTCACTGGCGCACTGCCATAGCTTAAAAACTTCTCATGGAATGCTTTGAGATCAAAATCCTTACCTTTGAGCTGCTTATATTCTTCGCGGAAATCGTAAATTTCACGGTAACCCGAGTAGTAACTGGTTAACTGTACTTGGCTTAGGGTGGCACGGCGCCACTTACCTTCCGCCTCAGCTCGCTGCTGGAAGGCTTCATCCATCATCAGGCTGATGGCTTGATCTTCAGTCATGCCTTTAACATGAATGCTGTAATCCAAGATAGTGTTACAGATAACACGTAGATTCCACTTGTAATACATCAACCACATTTCAGGCTCGAAATTGCCATAACCTTCTTCAAGCATCATGCGTTCGGTATAAACGGCCCAACCTTCGACCATTGCGCCATTACCAAATAAGCTTTTCACTAAGCTTGGTGACTCATTGGAATACACTAATTGAGTGTAATGCCCTGGAATCGCCTCATGGATATTTAAAATCTGTAATATCCAATGGTTATATTCGCGTAAATAGCTTTCAGCGGATTCATCATTCATACCATCGAGTGGCGTGACGTTATAATAGGTATTGCCTAATTTATCATAGGGGCCAGGGGCACTAATCGACGCTCCAGCATAACCACGCATATACTCCGGAGTTTCACGAACCACTAATGGTTTTTTAGGGTCTAAAGTCACTAATTTTTTTTGATTTACAAACTCAATCAACTCAGGAATTTGTTTACGGACTTCGCTAACAAAGTCGTCACGTTTGACGTGCTCAGTCGACAATTTATCAATTAATTGGCGGATGGCGATTTTATTATCACTTGGTTTTGGCGTTGTAAAATATTTAGGCCAAAGTTTATCGGTGATCTTGGCCATTTCACCTTGGACCCTATCTTTATCTGCCATGGCTTTTTGATAGAGCTGTTTAGCCGTCATGCCCGCTTGGATATCAAAGGCAAATTTTTGCTCGTATAATTCTTCACCGATCCTAAAGCTACGGGCGCCTTCTTTTTTCAGCAAGTCAACCTGTGCATTTAACCAACGAATATGTTCATTAATTGCTTTCGTTGCCGTATCGAAGCGGGATTTAAACAGCGATTTTTCCGCATCCGACAGACCGGAATCCGCCACTTGTTTTAATAAATCATCGGAGAATACCGAAAACGCACCTTGGTTTTGCATTACAGCAAGTTCCGTATGCTCTAGGGTTGGTTTCGAGATATTACTTCTTGCTGCGGCGTAATAAGCTGGGATATTTTCCATCCTGGCCAATACCGAGCGTAATCTGTCATCCAGCGGCGCAAAGTTTTCATTGATGATTTGTGCAAAACCGCCCGCCACGTTA
Organism: Shewanella sp. DNRA4; assembly: GCF_012843185.1. Lineage (NCBI taxonomy): Bacteria > Pseudomonadati > Pseudomonadota > Gammaproteobacteria > Alteromonadales > Shewanellaceae > Shewanella > Shewanella sp. DNRA4. Next base: position 120,129 of record NZ_JABAIP010000010.1, on the reverse strand, counting down.
TAGCTAGAGGGATCCCATTGCCATGATTTAAAGTCGGTGATTTCCCACGCCATGCTATTTAACAGGTTATCAATCAAATGATAATCGATGGTTTCGTTAGAGCTCAGAGACCTAAGTTCAAACTGTTTCAGCTTTGCCTGCTGGTTTTTTACAAAGGCAAGTGTCTTAACACGGCTAGCTTCATTGGGGATTTCTAAATAGCCATCATTAACATGCTTGCCGCTATATAGCGCCCATGTTGGTGATAATTGCCACAAATCATCGATAAAAGCATTACTAAACTGCGCAAAAGTAACCGTGCTAACTTCACCACTAACCACTTTACTTGGCGAGGTTTGGTCTGATTGGGATTGGCAGCCTACAAGGCCGGTGAACGATAACAATATCGCAAGGGATAGGGTGGTTTTTCTCATTCTTTATTGTCCTTTTTATATTTATACCAACGCGTTGTTGTAATGCTTACCCTAAGCAAGCTGGTAAAACGAATGCTAGGCGTATTGAATTTGGCGATAAACGCCTGAAAGCGCGCTCGTCAGGCGTATTTAACATTACTTTAGTTAATCATATCAGCCGCCTAATTGCAGCAATGTTAATATCTAATACATGCCCAGTTACAAATTTGTAAGCCCATTTATTAACCCCTCGAACTAACCGCAAAGTTGAGATAATCCCCTATTTCAATAATGCTACTGCTATAATAGCGACCTGCTTCGCTGTTTGCGCCACGCTAACAGTTTGCCAATAAGTCATTTAGTTGAGATCCTCAATGCCATTCACCCAACTTGGATTACACAGCGCGCTTATCAAAGCCGTGACTGAACTGGGTTACCAAAGCCCAACGCCAATACAAGCTCAGGCCATTCCCAGCATTCTTGCGGGGAAAAATGTGCTAGCCGCAGCCCAAACCGGTACAGGTAAAACGGCTAGTTTTGTATTGCCGTTGCTACATCGATTTGCTGACGCACCCAAAATTCGGCCTAAACGGGTACGTACCATCATTCTTACCCCCACACGGGAACTGGCGCTGCAGGTTGAACAAAACATCAATCAATATGCCAAATACCTGCCATTAACGGCCATGGCCATGTACGGCGGTGTTGATGCTTCGCCGCAAAAAAAACGTCTGATTGAAGGGGTTGATCTGCTCGTTGCAACGCCTGGGCGTTTGCTGGATATGTATACTCAAAGAGCCATTCGCTTTGATGAAGTCTCAGTATTAGTGCTGGATGAAGCCGATCGTATGCTCGATATGGGCTTTATCGAAGATATCAATAGCATTATTGAAAAGCTGCCTGAGCAGCGGCAAAACCTGCTATTTTCGGCAACCTTATCAAAACAGGTCAAAGCACTGGCTAAAACCGCTATTCCGGATGCCATTGAGATTGAAATCAGTCGCAAAAATGCCGCTTCAACGCAAATTGAGCAGTGGTTAACGACCGTTGATAAAGATCGAAAATCTGCACTATTGAGCCATTTAATTAAAGAGAATAACTGGGCACAGGCATTAATTTTTATCCAAACCAAACACGGCGCCGCCAAATTGGTTAGCCAGTTAGAAAAGCGTGGCATTACCGCGGAGGCTTTTCACAGTGGTCGCAGCCAAGCGGTGCGCGAGCAACTGCTTATCGATTTTAAAGCGGGTAAAGTCTCCTTTTTAGTCGCGACCGGTGTTGCGTCACGCGGTATAGATATCGATGCGCTCGAGCGGGTGATTAACTACGATTTACCCGATGAGGTCGATGATTATATCCATCGCATTGGCCGCACCGGCCGCGCGGGCAATCAAGGTGAAGCCATATCCTTTGTCTCTAAAGATGATTTTAGAAACCTGTGCGCTATAGAGCGCCGTTTAGGCCATATTATCGAGCGCAAGCACATCGAGGGGTTTGAGCCTAAAAAAGCGGTGCCTATTTCAATTCTCGATTTTGTGCCTAAATCGGCTTCTACATCAGCGCATAAACCCAATAAAAAAGCTCAAGCCTTGCCCTATTCCAATGGAAAACCCGGCACCTTTGAAGCAACTCAGGCGAAAAAGCACCGTAGTGCTAAATCCAAGCCGCAACCTAAGCAAGCGACAAGGTTAACACAGCCCGATGTGAGCGAAAGCACCGAGAAACAACAAACACAAGGTGAAACATCTCCATCATTTAATCCTTGGCTTAGTGGATCTCACACCAAATAACTCACTAACAGAAGCGCAGCATATGATTATTTTCACGACAAATTTTGGCGATATAACCCTCGAACTTGATGTAGAGCGCGCCCCCGTTACCGCCAAAAACTTTATTCGTTACTGTAAAGAAGGTTTTTATGAGCACACGATTTTCCATCGTGTGATCAAAGGCTTTATGATCCAAGGCGGTGGCTTTACCGCCAAAATGAAAGAAAAGCCCACCCACGAACCAATTGTCAACGAAGCCAACAAAGGCCTATCGAATGTATTTGGTACTATCGCCATGGCCCGTACCGATGCGCCACACTCGGCAACCGCGCAGTTTTTTATCAATACTGCCAATAATGAGTTTCTAGACCATACGGCACCCACCAATAACGGCTGGGGTTATGCGGTATTTGGTAAAGTCACAGCGGGACTCGAGGTTGTGCTGCAAATTGAAGGCGTAAAAACCACGCGAGTAGCGGGCCATGAAGACGTGCCCCGTGAACCCATCATTATCGAAAAAGTGACGATTATTGAATGACTTTATCTAATCGGTAAAATTGTTTTGCGTGACTGAGCAATGGTCCAGCAATAACGCCACCATTCCTTGATAAATAACGCTTTGGTTTTAAACTCGAGATAGAAAAAAGGAGCAATCAACCGAAATGGTTAGTTGCTCCTTTTTGTTCATTACTATCTGATATTACAGACAAAAGCTGCTTGAATGGTATTAATCCAGATCTTTAAGCGGCCACAGCACGATATGGTCTTCAATATCCTTAATCCTGCGCTCATCTACCACTTTGCCTTGAATCGACATGCCTGCAAGGTGCATGGCTTCCTTCGACCCCGTAAGTAATGGATGCCAGCTTGGTAAGTCTCTGCCAGATGCCAAACGGCGATAGGCGCAGCTATCGGGTAGCCAGGTGAGTTCATGGACATTTTGCGCAGTAATCACAGTACATTGGGGAACATGGCTAAAACGGTCACTATAATGTTTGCAGCTGGCACTTTGGTGATCGAGTAATAGACAAGCCGCATTGGTGTAATACAGCTCTTCAGTTTCATCATCAATCAATTTGTTTAAACAACACTTACCACAACCATCACAGAGGGACTCCCACTCCTGCGACGTCAGCTCGGTTAACGCTTTATTCTGCCAAAATGCCATGTTTACGCTTATCTTCATATAAAAAATCCGCTCAATGCGGGCCATTTTACACCAATTTACAGGGGATGCTTAATTCTCTCCGATACATTCACCACAAAGATGCCTAAATAATCGCACTCATCTAAATAATTCACCGCTTGCCAGCGCATTAAGGCACGGTAATTGTTATAGACGAAAGACCTTGATGACTCAGCGCCATAAGACATGTGAGACGAAGGCATGAATATTTTGATGATTGGGCAAATCACTATTATCGAGATGCCTTACCCCAATGGTTGCCACTTACTAGGGCGTGTTGACATTTAAGGGTTATTTTTGCAGCAATTTGGCTGGCGTTTATGCAAGGCAAAGTCCGTGCTATGTAGTTGTTCTACATCAACGGACGATAACGCAGCAGAAACGTCAGTCAAATGCTGCCCGAAGGGTTCGTCAGGCAAACCCTTGCTCTTACTTTCTGTCATAAGAGCTGCTCGTCATTTGAGTAGAATAACTACACATCATTCCTCGTTTTGCGAGCACGAGCTTGCCAGAACAAACAAAATCTAATCTCGAAACGTCAACACGCCCTAATGTCTGCGGCTGCTTAAATTTAAGAGGAGAGCATTAAAGAAGGAGACTTGCCCTTACGAATTAAGGGCAAGAGGAGCTTTGTATATGCTGCAACAGATTTAAAGACTGTCTTTGGCATTTACCCTGTGCACAGTTACAGACTAGTCTTGAATCCCAAGGCTTTCTCTGTGCTCGGCCAATAAATTAACCTGCGGTGGCGGAATTTGTAAATAAAATCCCTTTTCCTTGAGTGCTGCTCTGACCTTATGAATATCGGCGATACCGAGTGATTCACGCTTAGCAATCGGGAATACCATCACTAACTGAGGCACACCAAACATATCTAACAACGCCTGAGGAACGTCGTCGAAACAGTCCCTTTTGTTTACAAATAAGTAAGTGTCAGCCTTTCGACTACTTTTATAAACCGCACATAGCATAAGAGTATAAATATCCAATAGTTCAAACTTGCCAGTCAATGGGGCACACTATAACATGGTCGCCTAGTAATTTAATTGCAAATCAGCGAACCGACTGATGATTTCTGGAGAATAGTGCCGGGATGTCAAAACCTAGCTTAGAGTTAAAAGGCGCTTCTTTTACTCTTTCAGTGCTTCATATTAATAACAGCGATTTAAATGCTGTCATGGCTGAATTAGATAGCAAATTGGCACAAGCTCCCCAATTTTTTCTTGGTGCCCCTTTAGTCGTCAATCTCAGCGCCATTCAAGATAACGATTTTAATTTACAGGGCTTAAAAGAGTTATTACTTTCCCGCCAGTTAGTTATCGTAGGAATTACTGGTGCAACTAACGTCCTGAGCAACCAAGCTAAAACACTCGGACTTGCCATAGTCAAAGCGGGTAAACAAAGCGTCGCCCCCCCACCAGCACCGCGTCAAACTAAGATTTTGAAGCAAAATATCCGCTCAGGTCAGCAGGTCTATGCAAAAAATGGCGATTTAATCATATTTGGTGCGGTAGGTAATGGCGCAGAAGTCATCGCCGATGGTAGCATTCATATTTATGGTGCGTTACGAGGAAAGGCCATGGCGGGCGCAGCTGGCGACAGCAGCGCGGTAATCATTGCTCATTCCCTCGAGGCAGAATTAGTTTCAATAGCAGGGCAATATTGGCTCGCTGAAAATCTACAACAACATAGCTCAGATAAAGGCGGCTGCATTCGCTTAAATGGCGAGTCGCTTATCGTTGAATCATTGCCCCTCTAAATGGCACAAAAAAGGATAGAGAGAAACATGGCACAAATTATTGTTGTCACTTCAGGTAAAGGTGGTGTTGGTAAAACCACATCCAGTGCGGCGATTGCAACTGGACTTGCACTACAAGGGCATAAAACTGTTGTTATCGATTTCGATATAGGCTTGCGTAACTTGGATCTGATCATGGGCTGCGAGCGCCGCGTCGTCTATGACTTTGTCAATGTCATCAACGGTGAAGCGAATTTAAATCAGGCACTTATCAAAGATAAACGCTGTGAAAAACTGTTTGTACTGCCAGCCTCGCAAACTCGTGATAAAGACGCCCTAACAAAAGAAGGCGTGGGCCGTGTGCTTGACGATTTAGCCAAAGAATTTGAATTTATTATCTGTGATTCCCCTGCAGGTATTGAGCAAGGCGCGATGATGGCATTGTATTTTGCCGATATCGCCATTGTGACGACCAACCCTGAAGTAAGCTCGGTTCGCGACTCTGACCGTATTCTAGGAATGCTGCAAAGTAAGTCACGCCGCGCAGAACTCAGTTTAGAGCCGATAAAAGAGTACTTACTGTTGACTCGTTATTCTCCAAGTCGGGTAAAATCGGGCGAAATGTTAAGTGTTGACGATGTAAAAGAAATCCTTGCCATTGATTTGCTTGGCGTTATCCCTGAATCACAATCCGTACTCAAGGCATCAAACTCCGGAGTACCTGTGATTATCGATCAAGAAAGTGATGCAGGCGCCGCTTATAGTGACACTGTCGCGCGTTTATTGGGTGAAGATGTCCCAGTACGCTTTATTACGGAAGAGAAAAAAGGTTTCTTACAACGGATATTTGGTAGCTAATTATGTCTTTACTCGACTATTTCAAAAGCAAGAAAAAGCCTAGCACCGCGGTAATGGCAAAAGAGCGACTACAAATTATTGTGGCCCATCAGCGTGGACAACGCGATACACCTGACTATTTCCCGCAGATGAAGCAAGAAATCATCGCCGTGATCCGCAAGTATGTGCAGATTTCGGATGATCAAGTTTCAGTGCAATTAGATCAGAATGACGATAACTTGTCGGTACTCGAACTTAACGTGACGTTGCCAGACAGATAAGTCGAGCGTTGGCGTCATCCTCAAATGGGGATGACGCTTTCTGCTGCGCCTTTCTCCTACCCCCATGCTTTAGCTGGGGTAAAATCAAGGCCTAACATCTTAAATGCAAATTTAGGCATCAAATCTTAGATCAAAACCGAAATGTTAAAAGCAAAATATTGGCGCCTAATCTGTAAAACTTAAACTTCAAGCTTTGCCAATGACTCGGCCGCAATGTCTCCGCGCCAACCGCTTAATACTGTCGGTAATTCCCCTTGTTGTTTATCCCAACGCCATTGTAAATACTCATGAATATGACGTTTGGAGCCCAGCATTTCCATCGGAATAGCATGCTGTTCGCACAGTTCGGTTAAACAGGTTTTAATGGTCTTAAAGGCGGATTTATAACCCGGTTTAAGCGCTAAAACATCAACTAGCTCCGGCGGATTGTTTAAGTCAGCAGTCTGCATTACCCGTAAAATATCTTTACCGTGGATGCGTTTTTCCTGCTCAGTTAAATCGTTCAATTTAAACAAATCACTTATGCTTTTAGGCTGTTTTTTCGCTAGCGCAATCAAGCCATGATCTTTAATCACAAAGCCTAAGGCTAAATCCCGTGCCAAAGCTTTTTCTAAACGCCATTTAGCCAGCACTTTAAGGTAAGCCAATTGAGGCTCGGTTAATTGAAATGCGTTTTTTACTTTAAGGTATGCAGTCTCGACATCGGGAGGAGCTAAACGCCCTTCAGTCATCCGCTCACCTTCTTCATAAAGCCAATCTAAACGGCCTTGCGCTTTAAGCTTGTCGGCGAGTTGCGGATAAAGTTGATAAAGATACAACACATCATTGGCGGCGTAGCTAAGTTGCGCCTCGGTTAAGGGACGACGTATCCAGTCGGTGCGTGACTCGCCCTTATCAATCACTTCACCTAAGCAGGTTTCGACTAACTTGGCATAACCTAAGCCATGGCCCATACCGCATAATGAAGCCGCAATTTGGCTATCAAATAAGGGCGTAGGTTGGCGCTGGCCATAATGGGCGAAGACTTCTAAATCCTCACTGCAGGAATGTACTAGCTTGATAATGTTTGGATTATCTAACAAAGCCCAAAATGCACCGAGATTGGGTAAAGCCACAGGGTCAATCAAAGCTAAGGTGTTACCATCATAAGCTTGGATCAGGCCAAGCTTAGCGTAATACGTACGTGTGCGCACAAACTCGGTATCTAATACCAGTACTGCGCTCTGTTGATATTGAGCGACGAGGGCATTGAGGCTCGCTTCGTCGCTCACATAGTGAAACACTGACAAATTCTTCTCCAGTTCCTGTGGGATAATCACATCCATAAAAACAAAAGCCGGCTTATTGCCGGCTTCAATCTTACGCGCGCTTGACTTCGTCTCTCAGTTCTCGTCGCAAGATCTTACCCACATTGGTTTTAGGTAACTCGTCCCTAAATTCTACCAGCTTCGGCACTTTATATCCCGTTAAATGCACTCGGCAATGCTTAATGATGTCTTCAGCGGTTAAAGATTTATCTTTCGCCACCACAAACACCTTCACTAACTCGCCACTCGCATCATTAGGAACCCCTACTGCCGCGACTTCTATCACCTTAGGATGTAAAGCAACAACCTCTTCCACTTCATTGGGGAAGACGTTAAAGCCAGAAACTAAAATCATGTCTTTCTTACGATCAACAATATAGAAGAAACCCTGTTCATCCATATAACCGATATCGCCCGTGGCGAGCCAGCCGTCTTTATCAATCACTTTGGCTGTCTCTTCTGGACGCTGCCAATAGCCTTTCATGATCTGTGGGCCTTTACCAAATAGCTCACCCGTCTCGCCTTGGGGCAACACATTACCCGCATCATCACGCACTTGAATGAGTGTAGATGGCGCAGGGAAACCGATAGAACCGTTATAACCGTCTAAGTTATAGGGACAGCACGTTAACAGGGGCGAGGCTTCAGTTAACCCATAACCTTCAAGTAAACGGGTTTTAGTGATGCTCTGCCATTTATCGGCCACGGCTTTTTGCACGGCCATACCGCCACCAATGGATAATTTGAGGCGAGAAAAATCCAGCTCAGCAAAATCACTACTATTCACTAAGGCATTAAACAGGGTGTTAACACCTGTCAGGGCGGTAAAAGGATATTTCTTGAGTTCAGCCACAAACCCTGGAATATCCCGAGGGTTAGTGATTAACAGATTCTGACTGCCCTTATGTAAAAACAGTAAGCAATTCACTGTTAATGCAAAAATATGGTAAAGCGGTAATGCAGTTACAACAAATTCAGTACCATCCCGCAGCGCTGGAGAATAAGCACCGTTAGCCTGCAACACGTTTGCCACCACATTACTGTGGGTTAACATGGCGCCCTTTGAAACCCCAGTCGTACCACCAGTATATTGCAAAAAGGCAAGGTCACCCCCAGTGATTACGGGTTTGACATACTGCATTCTACGACCTCTTGACAAGGTTTCGCGCATCGAAAGGGCATGGGGTAGATCGTATTTCGGCACCAGTTTTTTAATATATTTAACAACAAAGTTAACTAAGGTGCGTTTTGGCGCACTTAGTTGATCACCTAAACTAGTGATAATGACACTTTTCACGGGCGTTTGATCGACCACTTCTTCTAAGGTGCGGGCGAAGTTAGACACCACAACAATGGCTTTGGCGCCCGAGTCAATCAACTGATGTTTGAGCTCTCGCGGGGTATAAAGTGGGTTAACGTTAACCACCACCATACCAGCACGTAATACCCCAAATAACGCAATAGGATATTGCAACAGATTGGGCATCATCAGTGCGACACGATCGCCCTTTTGTAGCTTCAATTCATTTTGTAAATAAGCAGCAAAAGCACGGCTACTTTCTTCAAGTTTACGGTAAGTTAGCGTGGCCCCCATGTTGATAAATGCAGGTTGATCCGCATACTTAGCCACCGCGGTCTCGAACATATCGATAAGCGATGAATACTGATCCACATTAATCTCAGCAGGCACATCTTTTGGTAAATGTTTAATCCAAGGCTGATCCACTACTTTCTCCTAAATCCCCACAACTGCGGATACGGTACCCTTACTACCGCCAATACTCGACAAATACCGAGTTAAAATACCGACTTACATTTTATTGTTATTGATTTACCCGGATAAATCATACGGGCGTTTTAATTTTGATCATCATCACATAAAAGAAACAAAAAACCTAGTGTCTTTTTTATGTTAGTAAAAGCCATTATTCGACAAAACGTTGGATTAACTGACTAACCGCTTGCGCATTATCCATATGCACATGATGGTCCCCCTCAAGCATATGTTCAGACAAATTGCTGAACCATTTCCTTGCTTTAGGTAGCGCCGTATGTAATTGGCTAAAACCTTGTTTGCCGCAGATGAGTAAGGTAACCACCGAAATATTTTGCATTAAAGCATCAACCTGCTCAAAGGTCAGTCGCATTGGCGAGTCGAGCCTTAATCTTGGATCACTTCGCCAAACAACTCCATCAGAAGTCGCTTGCATATTGCGGTCAAGTAATAGTCGACACCACGGTTCGGCCAATCCGGTTAAATGCACTCTAGCCTTAACTGCCGTTTCCAGACTATCGTAGACTCTCATCCGTTTGTGTTTTTGCGCTAAAAATTTCTCATGTTGGTAAAAGCTTTTCCTCAGCCGCGATTTGGCTTGGGTTGCTGACTCATATAAGGGACTTAAGGCCTCAATTAAAATCAGCTTATTAACCTTTTCTGGAAATGCTGCCGTATACGCAGAGGCGATAATCCCCCCTAATGAATGCCCAATAATAGCCAGTGGCTTTTGTGGCAAAATCGCCAGTAACGCATCGAGATCGTATAAATAGTCAATCCAGTGTAATGGGTAATGTCCCGGCCGATGCGCCGAAAAACCATGACCGGGCCAATCTATGGCAAGAATTTGGTAATCTGACAAATACTCAGCGAGAGGCTCAAAGCTGTTGGCATTGTCTAACCAGCCATGTAACGCGAGCAATAATGGCTTATCTTTCGCTCCCCATAATCGACCACTCAGCTTGATATGGGGTAACACAAACTCGACTTGATTTTTGGGGGCGAAAGATTGCCACATATTGCCTCTAATGTCAGGTGATTAGCGGGATTTTTTGACAAATTTGAGCGTCATGCGATCACTCTCACCAATTGCTTGGTATTTTTCTTTATCTGTATCACCTAATGCAAACGAAGGTGGCAACGTCCATACTCCCTTGGCATAGTCCTTAGTGTCTTTTGGATTGGCGTTGATTTCAGAGCTTTCGGCTAAGGTAAAACCGACCTTTTTGGCTAGCGCGATCATCTCGTCTTGATCCATATAGCCCGTACTCATATTCATGCCTTTATTGGCTCTATGTTCGACGACGCCAAATACACCGCCATCTTTAAGCACTTTGTAAGAAGCGGCAAACACGTTTTCGAGCTGGTCGCTTGAAGCCCAATTATGTAAGTTACGGAAAGTTAATACCAAGTCAGCACTGCCATCGGCACCTAAATTCATTTTGGCTGGAGGGTCGAGAACCACCATTTTCGCATTACCAAATAAGGCTTTATTGGCCGTCATCCAAGTATCGAATTTCACGCCCGCATTGGCGCGATAGCGATTACCAGGGGTGTCCGTGCTGGGGGTAGTTTCGAAACTGGCGGCAATATATTGTCCCTTAGGCGCAAGATAAGGGGCAAGGATTTCAGTGTACCAGCCATTACCTGGCCAAAGTTCAATCACGGTTTGTGTTGGGGTTATACCAAAAAATGTAAGGGTTTCTGCGGGGTGACGATAAATATCGCGGCTAGCGTTTTTGGCTTGGCGAAAATCACTTTTAATGGCTTTATCTAATGCTTCATCTGCATTGGCCATACCTGAACAGAGACCAGCAATCAGCATACTGGCGATGAGTGTGACTTTTTTCATAATAATTCTCCTTGGATACCGAAGACTTAAGCTAGCAGTCTATATAAAAAAATCCAAGAATTAGCCGCATAAGTTGACCATTTAGGCTGTAAATATTTGTGATGCCATAGGAGCATTAATGTGCGATGTATTAACGAGAGATGGCGGAATCCACCCGCCGCCAAGCCATATACAAGGCGCAGATACTGCAAAACAACCAAATGGCGACCCAAATCCACGCTGGTATCCATGAACGATCAGCCAGCAGCACCGCATCGCCCTGCCCTTCGAGTCCGAGCAATACCGTTGGGCTTGCCAGCGCATTGAGCATGATCATCAAACCAATAATGCGTAAAAATTGCGTGAGGATTTTATTTTTGCTGAGTTTTAACGGCAGTAACAACACTATCGTCAGTACAGCAAAAATGGCTAAGGTGAGCAAATCTCGCCCCCACAGCAGGCCACTTAGCACCACTAAACCGCCTAAAAACGCAAAGCTTAGGCGAATGCCCTTAGGCCAAGTCGCCAACAGATAAATAAGGTATCCCCAACAGGCTGCGCCAAAATAGCCCGCAAATCCAATCACCAGTGGCGAGCCACCTTGGCTAAAGCAAAAACCCGCACCATTGGGAAAGAGTTGAATATGACTCACTATGCCGCCACTGAGCACAGTCGCGATCCCATGGGACAACTCGTGGAAATAGCTCTCTAACCACTTAAAAGGCACACTCAGATAAGGAATGCGCGTCAAAATGAGGGCCAGCATCAGCTCGATGATAAACAAACCACGGCTCGGAAGGCCGCCAGTTAAACGAGGTGTAAAACGGGATTGAGAAGACACGGACGCACTATCAGGCATAAATATCCACACCCACCATCTGCTGAATCTCTTCACGTTTGGCGGCATGTTGTGTTTGTAGGTATTGGGCGATAGCCCCTTGATGACCTCGGGTACTTTGTTCGTATTCGAGCTGGGCACCGAGTCTGGATTGTAGGTTTTGTGATGAACTATCAGCGGTATCATCAAAGGCTAAGGCAGAAACCGCATCGAGCTCAATCACAGGGCGCGGCGCCTCCGTGGGCGACATTCCCTGTATGACTGCGGGGCGATTACTCGCAACCGCTTGTGTCAAACTCGTTTGAAGCGAATTTACCTGCATCAAAATGCCCAGTTTATATCCTATTTGCCCTGGTTAACCTTGTTAGGCGGTTGTGACGAGTGCCTAACTAAGAATTGATGTCTGCATCGAGAACCCATGCAGACAATCTAGATTCTAACGTATCACGGGGAAGAATGAACAGTTTATTCACGTCCCGGTAACTTTTTCCATGTCACAGTATCACGAAGATATACAGGCTCGAGTTCATCGACACTGGTGGTTAATCCCGCTTTGATACCCGCTTCGGCCAGCGCTAACATGGCTCGGGCATCGGGATACTTCACCGCCGCTAAGGAGGTAATGCCGCTGCCTAGAGCTAATAACTCGGGATAAGCATCAAACCCAGAGCCACAGCCGACAATGGCTTTATTAAGATCGAATACCAGCTCGACCTGCTCTGGCGCGCTCACTACCTCTTTACCGACTAATGTAGCAATGCCATCGACGGCAACAAATTGGCCCCAATACACTTCTCCCATGCGCGCATCGATACAACAGAGCACTTGCTCGGCAGCGTGCTCAGCAATCGCCATTTGTGCCATGGCCGCTAAGGTGGAAATGCCGATAACGGGTAAGTCTAACCCTAGGGCTAAACCTTGAGTCATGCTGGTGCAAATACGGATCCCCGTAAAACTGCCTGGCCCACGGCCGTAGGCAATCGCATCCAGTTTATCTAAGCCGACATTGGCTTGTTTTAATACTGCTTCCACCATGGGCAATAAACGCTGACTATGCTCCCGAGGCGCATCGGCTAACTCAGCAAAAACCTGTCCTTGATAATACAGGGCAGCCGAACAAGCTTCGGTACAAGTGTCGAGGGCGAGAATACAAACAGAGTCTTGGGGTGTTGTCATATAAAAACCGCGCTGTGGGTATAGTTGGGCAGAAGAATAGCGACTTATTAAAGCCCTGCACTATACCAAGTGTAAATTGGCGCAAATGATAACATCAAATAATCGAAAGCAAAGGCTTTAAAACGGCGGCTAATGGCTCGATTGGCTTAGCGCTGGGTTTGTGATCGCCATCACTAACTCAAAAACCTCTTCGGCCTTGGTCCAAATACTAGGAAACTTTTGCCCGATTTTAGGTCTGAGCAAACAGTGCTGTTGCTTTTGTTTCACTAAATCAAGTTCACCAAAGCAACAAGCACAACCTAAGCATCGTTTTTACTCTCTCCCTTTGACGCGAAGCTTCGCGTGATGCTTTCACACTGTTAATAAGGAAATTCAATGAGCAGTACACAAGAAAAATCCCTCAAACCCCTTCGCCGTTTAAGACGCCTACGCCGCACCGAGGCCATGCGTGATCTCGTGCGTGAAACTCAGATTTCCCTAAGCGACTTGGTTCACCCACTCTTCATCGAAGAGCACATCAGCCAAGCCGTGCCCATTTCAACCTTGCCGGGGATCAGCCGTCTGCCCGAGAGTGCGCTTGCCGATGAGATCCAAAGGCTTTACGCCCTAGGGATCCGCTATGTGATGCCCTTTGGGATTTCCCACACCAAAGATGCACAGGGCAGCGACAGTTGGGATGACAATGGCTTACTCGCACGGATGATCCGCACCATCAAAACCACTAAGCCAGAGATGATGGTGATCCCCGATATTTGTTTTTGTGAATATACCGACCATGGACACTGCGGCGTATTGCACCATGGTGAAGTCTGTAACGATCAAACCGTGGCTAACTTAGTCAAACAATCCATTACCGCCGCCAAAGCGGGAGCCGATATACTGGCGCCATCGGCCATGATGGACGGCCAAATTAAAGCTATCCGCCAAGGGCTGGATGAGGCAGGCTTTGAGCACATTGCCATTTTAGCCCATGCTGCCAAGTTCGCCTCTTCCTTCTATGGGCCTTTTAGGGCCGCGGTGGATTGTGAACTTAGCGGAAACCGTAAAGGCTACCAGCTCGATTACGCCAATGGTCGCCAAGCCTTGCTCGAAGCGTTGCTCGATGAAGAGGAAGGCGCGGATATTTTGATGGTAAAGCCCGGCACGCCCTATTTGGATGTGTTAAGTCGCCTAAGGCAGCAAACCCACCTTCCCTTAGCGGCTTATCAGGTTGGCGGCGAATATGCCGGTATTAAATTTGCTGCACTGGCGGGCGCCCTCGATGAGCGCGCCGTCGTCACCGAAACCTTTATCGGGTTAAAGCGGGCTGGCGCCGATTTAATCGTCAGCTATTACGCGAAACAATATGCCGAGTGGTTAGCGCAATCCCGCTAATGCGCTGAGTCTTCAGTCTATCAGCCAAGCCATCAACGAAAACGCCACCCTATCGGTGGCGTTTTTTATCCGTCAATTTGCTCGCACATTAAGCCTATGCTTGTAGCTCGGCAAAGAGGGCTCTGGTCTTTTCAACCTTTGGCCGCACCACAATTTGGCAATAGGGCTGCTCGCCATGCAGGGCGAAGTAATCATTGTGATAATCCTCTGCGGGATAAAAAGACTCAAAGGCCACCACTTGGGTGACGATCGGCGCATCAAATACCCTTGCCTCGGTTAATTTTGCAATCATGGCATTGGTCTCTTCAATCTGCGCTGCATCGTGGGCAAAGACGACGGAGCGATACTGCGGCCCTTTATCATTACCTTGGCGATTAAACGTGGTGGGATCGTGACTCTCAAATAACACCTGCAGCAGCGTTGCAAAGCTGATTTGCGCGGGGTCAAACTCGATGTGCACTACTTCGGCATGCCCAGTTAATCCCGAACACACCGACTTATAATCGGCATCGCTAGCATCCCCACCTGAGTAACCAGAGCTGACATTCAGCACGCCCTTCAGGCTCTTAAAAATCGCTTCAACACACCAAAAACAGCCCGCACCAAAGGTGGCAAAGGCCGTTTTATGCGTCGATGTTGTCACCTCATCGGCCGCTTGAAACACCATGGAGACAGAATTAACGCAATGACGAATATTCTTTGGCGTTAAATATTCCCCTTCAAACACATGGCCTAAATGACCGCCACACTGACTACAGACAATTTCGGTACGGCGACCATCGGCGTCAACATGACGACTCACAGCGCCCGGAATTTCATCATCGAAGGCTGGCCAACCACAGTGGGCATTAAACTTATCTTCTGAGCGATACAAAGGTGCATGGCATTTTTTGCACAAATACACGCCTTTGGCGTCATGTTTATAGTACTCACCGCTAAAGGGACGTTCAGTGCCCTTTTCTTCTATGACATAGCGTTCAAAATCAGTCAGTTTGTTCATAAAAGTCTCCTTTAGCTCCTAAGGTATTCGCCTGCATAAGACCGTTTGTTCCTCAGGTTTATTACGCCTCGGCTTGAATTGGCTTTTTGGCATAGTAGCCGCTTTAGTCGATAAAATCCTGTTGATTGAGCCAATGCTTAAATAACTGGAGGAAAATTCAGCAATGCTCTACGCCTATCGTTTTCAATGTTTGCACCGCGCACAGTGCAAAGCTACACTTGCTGCGGGTCAATTCTCTACCCAAATCCTTTCTATTTGGGCCGCTTTTGCACTAGGGCTTAGCGCACCATACTGATAATGAGATAAGTGGCAACGACTCCTTACCGTTATCCTTAGAAAGTGTTTGGTTAACAACCATATATAACAAGTAGAAACAATATGAAATTAGAAACCATTGATTATCGCGCAGCCGATAGCGCCAAACACTTCGTCGAATCCCTACGTGAAACGGGCTTTGGTGTGCTCTCTAACCACCCTATCGATAAGGAACTGGTCGAAAGTATTTACACTGAGTGGCAAGCCTTTTTCAATTCTGACGCTAAGAACGATTTTATGTTCAATCGTGAAACCCACGATGGCTTTTTCCCCGCGTCGATTTCAGAAACCGCAAAAGGCCACACGGTTAAAGACATCAAAGAGTATTACCACGTGTACCCTTGGGGTCGTATTCCAGATTCTTTGCGTGCCAATATTCTGGCTTACTATGAAAAAGCCAATGCGCTGGCCGCTGAACTGTTAGAGTGGATTGAAACCTACTCGCCAGACGAGGTTAAAGCTAAGTTCTCGATTCCGCTGCCTGAAATGATTGCCGACAGCCACAAAACCCTGCTGCGCATTCTGCATTACCCACCGATGACAGGCGATGAAGAAATGGGCGCTATTCGCGCAGCGGCCCACGAAGATATTAACCTTATCACTGTGCTGCCCGCGGCCAACGAGCCAGGGTTGCAAGTCAAAGCGAAAGATGGCTCTTGGTTAGATGTGCCAAGTGATTTTGGCAATATTATCATCAACATTGGTGATATGTTGCAGGAAGCCTCGGGTGGTTACTTCCCATCGACCTCACACCGCGTGATTAACCCAGAAGGCACGGATAAGACTAAGTCGCGTATTTCACTGCCCTTATTCTTACACCCTAAACCTTCGGTCGTGCTATCTGAGCGTTATACCGCCGACAGCTACCTAATGGAAAGATTACGCGAGCTAGGCGTACTTTAAGCAATACATGCTCAAATTCGCATCAGGATTAAGCAATTAAGCGCCTTCGGGCGCTTTTTTTATGACATTCGTCGCCTTCAAGGTAGAATAGCCGTCTTTAGGTCACTTAGAACAAGGCGCTATCATGGCAATTCAATGGTATCCGGGGCACATGCACAAGGCACGCAAAGAGATCGAAGAGGCTATGCCTCAGGTCGATCTAGTCATTGAGGTGCTGGACGCCCGTATTCCCTACAGTAGTGAAAACCCCATGGTGTCAAAGCTTCGTGGCGACAAACCTTGTATTAAACTACTGAATAAATCCGACTTAGCCGATCCCGACATTACCGCCCAGTGGATTGAATATCTTGAGCGTGAACAAGGGGTAAAAGCCACTGCGATTACCACACTGCAACCGGGTATGTTAAAAATGCTGCCGGATCTTTGTCGTAAGTTAGTACCGAGTCGCGATAAAACTGAAAAAGATATTCGCACTATGATCATGGGGATCCCAAACGTGGGTAAGTCCACCATTATCAATACCTTAGCCGGTCGCGTTATCGCCAAAACCGGTAACGAACCCGCCGTCACCAAAACCCAGCAGCGCATTAACCTGCGCAACGGTATTGTGCTCTCGGACACACCAGGGATTTTATGGCCTAAGGTTGATAACGAAGCTAGTAGCTATCGTCTTGCCGTCACGGGTGCCATTAAAGATACCGCCATGGAATACGAAGATGTGGCGCTGTTTGCCGCAGGTTATTTCTTAAAGGCCTACCCGAAGGAAATTTGCGAGCGTTATAACATCAGCGAGTTACCTAAGGATGATATGGCGTTACTCGAAGAAATCGGCCGTAAACGTGGCGCCCTCCGTCCCGGTGGTCGCATCGATTTGCATAAAGCCTCGGAAGTCGTATTACACGATTACCGCTCAGGTCGAATTGGCCTGTTATCCCTTGAAACGCCTGCGATGGCTGAAATCGAAAAAGCCGAAGTGGAACGCATTCTGGCTGAAAAAGCCGCCGAGAAAGCCGCTAAGCTAGAAGCTGAAAAACTGAAACGCTCTGGCAAACGTCATAACGTTTAATATTACGTTGAACACTCTTAAATATCAGTGAAGTCCATTGGTAAATGCTTTACCGCCCCGTTAATGGGGCGGATGTTCATTAAAGATAACCAGTGGTCATTTTTATCATTAGCGCGACCAATCGATTTTGCCATATACGGCATTCTTTAAGACATTCAGAATTAAATTTTGATCGTTCTAACAAGCTCGTGCTTACGAAACGAAGAGTGACATGTCGCCATTTGACTGAGGTGACAAGCGGCTATCACGACAGAAAGTAAGGGCCAGAGCTTGCCTGCCCTTCCTTTTGACAGCCTTTAGCTTGCCATTTCTGCTGCATAATCGTCCGGTAAAAAAAGTGAGGCTGTCCATAATTGAACAGCATCACCTTAGCTGTGCGGGCGTTAAGTATTAGCTTGCTTGGTTTTGTTTTTCTCTGCAGCTTGTTTGCGCAGTGCTTCTTTCTTTTGTCGACGGGCTTCAATCACATGATTCACATCACTACCGATATGAACCTCATTACGGGATTTAGCTAAATTCACTTGGCGTTCACGTTCAACAAAACGCTTTCGCTGCTCCTCAGAAATCTTATCAATACAATGTGGGCAACTCACACCTTGTACATAAGCTGGGGATAATTTTTCCGCTTCAGTGATTGGCATACGACAAGCATTGCATTGATCGTATTGCCCTTTCTTTAAATCATGGTCGACCGCTACACGATTATCGAAGACAAAACATTCGCCTTCCCACAGGCTTTCTTCCTGTTTGACTTCTTCCAAGTATTTAAGGATGCCACCTTCGAGGTGATACACTTCTTCAAAGCCTTGCTCTTTTAAATAAGCGGTTGATTTTTCACAGCGAATACCACCAGTGCAGAACATCGCCACTTTTTTATGCTTGGCAGGATCGAGATTCTGCTTAACATACTCAGGGAATTCTCTGAAGGTTTCGGTCACGGGGTTAATGGCATTTTTAAAGGTGCCGATTTGCACCTCATAGTCGTTACGGGTATCCACTAGGATGACTTCAGGATTGGAAATCAGCGCGTTCCAGTCCTGTGGCTTAACGTAAGTGCCCACCACTTTAAGCGGATCGATACCCTCGACGCCCATGGTGACGATTTCTTTTTTGAGCTTCACCTTAGTGCGGTAGAAAGGCATTTCGTCGTCAAAGGATAACTTGTAAACGATGTTTTCAAGGCCATTTTGGTTATTCAGCCAAGCCAGCAGTGCGTCGATAGCCGCTTGAGTGCCGGCCACTGTGCCGTTAATCCCCTCACTTGCCAGCAACAATGTGCCTTTAATCTCAGCCTGTTCCATCATGGACAGGAGTGGCTCACGCAGCGACTCAAAATGCGGTAATGAAACAAACTTATATAAAGCACAAACAACAACGTTAGACATAACACCCTCAACTGCTGGCTGGAACTTAATTTCCAGTGCATTAACCAATAATCACCCAAGCCTAAGCTAGGTCGCAAAAATAGGGCGAAATTATACCTGAATCACAGTCGGATAAACACAGACAAAAACCAAGGTCATTGCTTATTTACAGGCAAACGGTGGAAAAATCAGTAATAAACGCAGTATTTCTGTTTTAAAGTCACTACTATTGCCAACTTTTAACCCACAGTCGTGACTAAATCGTTTTTATCATTGCATTAAGGAATAAGACTATGCCCTTACCCATACTCTACAGTTTTCGCCGCTGTCCTTATGCTATGCGCGCTAGACTTGGGCTATTGCTCGGCCAATGCCAAGTGGAAGTGAGAGAAATCACCCTTAAAGCGAAACCCGCGGAGATGTTAGCCATCTCCCCCAAGGGCACAGTGCCCGTATTGCAGCTCCCTACTGGAGAGGTGATTGCTGAGAGCTTGGATATTATGCTCTGGGGACTGCATAAGGCTGACTCGCCAGCCGCACAGCAGTTACTCGGGCAAACCACCTCAGCGCAAAGCCTGATTAATGAGCTTATTGTGCAAAATGATGTTGAATTTAAACCTTGGCTGGATAAGTACAAATATGCAGACCGGTATCCTGAATACTCGCAGGCGGATTATTTCGCCAAGGCCAGCACTTTTCTGGTACGACTCGAAGCACAGCTTCAGCAACATCCTTATCTTATCAGCCCTGCGTTAAGCCTTGCTGATTTTGCCATTATGCCTTTTATCCGCCAATTTACTACGGTGGATGCCAAACGGGATTTGAACGGTGATTTCCCACGGCTTATGGCATGGTTAATTGAGCTAACAAGCACTGACATATTTCAACATGCCATGACTAAATATGTGATCTGGCAGACTGGTAATACCCCAAATTACTTGTTAGGAACGTCTATAAGTAAATAAGAATTAACGTTTATTTTTATATACCCCATAGCAATCGGTAAAATGTTCACGTAAAGTAGCTCTCACTTAGGTAAAGTGAGTAAATCCTTTTTAACATTTTATGCTAAATCATCACGATGAATTACAGGGATAAAGTACTTGGATAATACGGATATTATAATCATAGCGATGCTCATCGGTTTAGCCCTACTGCATTGCTTATTCGCAGCTCGAGTATTTAAGAGCCAAGTTAACCTCAGCACTAACAAAAAATGTTTATGGTGCCTGCTAAGCTTATTTCTAGGACCCATAGGCTACTATGCCTATCATGGTTTAATCCCTTTAGATAAACTGCAAAATGACTAGAACGGGTTGATGTTTAAGCGTTAGATGTTGCGCAAGCTCGCGAAACGATGAATGACGCATAGTTATTATACTCAAATGACGAGCGGCTCTTTACGCCACAACCATCATACTTTCGAGGCATCAAGTATAAAGTGCATATCTCTATGCACTTGAACAATAAACCGAAAAGCGCGGTAATGTCCGCGCTTTTCGTTAAAATAGCATCCTATAAATGACTATGAAGTAGCACATCATCCTCAGGCGCTTTTTTGATAACAGGAGCTTGGCCTTCTGCTAGCGCTTGCTTGTAACTTTGGTTCATTTTCAGAGCAAGATATAAATCTGGCCGAATTAAAATGCCGCCTTCGCCTGACGGGATCCCCGCCTGTTCAAACCAGCCAAGCATCTGCCTTTTTCGCCCCGCCAAGACTAAACGTATACCACGCTTCTTCAATAATTGATGGAGATCTGCAAGCATGGCCATCACACTTAAATCCAAGTGGGTAAAACACGGCACGGCATCAATAATGATGCAATCGACGGGGTCGGGCTCACGGATAAACTTCTCCAGTAACCGACGTTTAAAGTAAGTGGCATTGAAGTAGGTTAAGGGTGAATTAAAACGGTAGATAAACACGCCAGGCACAGACTTAGCCTTGCCTGAATCATCTACACTGCGGATAACCCCTTTATGATCAAGCCCTAACACTTGATCCGTTGGTCGCATCACAGTCGCTAAAAACTGGAATAACCCCAGTAACACCGCCAAGGTAATCCCAGGGATAACGCCAATAAACAGTACTGAAAACAATGTGGTACAAGCAAGCAAGAAGGCTGAGCGGTCTCTGACGCGCAGATTCCATAGCGCCTTTAAATCAATCAACGAAATTGAGGCAATCACTAAGACCACACCAAGAGCTGAACTGGGGATATATTTCAATGGTGCAGTAAAAAACAACGCGACGATCGCAATCAATAACGCCGCGATGATTGAAACAAGCTGACTTTTACCGCCGTTAGCATCATTGACAGCTGTACGCGAATCAGCACCGCTGACCGCAAAACCTTGTGATAAAGCTGAAGCAATATTGGCAATACCGAGGGCGCGAAACTCCTTGTCCGCATCGATATCATAGCCATTTTTAGCCGCAAAACTGCGTGCAGTAAGCATCATACTCACAAAGCTCACCATGGCTAAGTTAAGCGCAGGCACAACTAGTTCACGGGCAATACCAATATTAAAAACCGGCGCTTGAAACGAAGGCAAGCCTGCACTCACCTCGCCCACCACATTGATATCGAAGCTGGTTAAGTTAAAGGCCCACACCAAAAATGCAGCCATTGCCATTGCACACATTGAAGCAGGCCATTGTGGACGATAACGTTTTATTAAGGCATAGGTGGCTAAGGTCACCAGTCCCATCAATAAGGTGGGCCAGTGTGTTTTGGTGAGATAGGAAGGCGCACCGGATAAGCGCTCAATCAAATAACGCTCATCGAAGGTGAAACCAAAAATCTTTGAGAATTGACCGACGATAATAGTGATCGCCACACCATTAAGTAACCCCATTAAAATCGGTTTTGAGAGAAAGTCCGCCAAGACGCCAAGGCGAAAACGGCTGGCGATTAAACACCAAAAACCGGTCATAGCCGTCATGGTCATCACGAGTTGCCAGTGCTTCATGCTGTCGCCAGCAGCAAGTGGCGTCACAACGGCGGCAATCACGGCGCAAGTCGCGGCATCGGGACCAACGATTAATTGTCTGGAAGTACCAAACAATGCATACACTAACATTGGCAGCACACAGGAGTATAAACCTACAGCGGCATTGACCCCTGTAAGTTGTGCATAGGCAATGGCTACAGGTAAAGCGACCGCCGACACGGATAATCCGGCTCGAACATCATCCCTGAGCCATTGCTTCTCGTACTGCAGCATCTGCGCCAAACCAGGCATAAATGATACTAAACTGGGAAACTTCACGCGCTAACCTCCATATACTCCCAAGTCAATTGCTAACTTGTTATGGTTAGATAACTCACCTTACTATCGGTGCAATACCCACGGCACCAACTTCTTCAGTTTATTTAGGTATATAAAACCGTTATCTAAAAAAGCCATCAATATTATGTTGGTTATGGCATAAAGCCAATCATTAAGCGAGTCAGTATCCCAGAATATTTAAGCTTTTAGCCTAATGAGCTCTGCTTACCGCAGGATCATCGGCAATGAAACTAACAATAAACTGCCCATAAACCAGTTAAAATGGCGTCGACGTTTATCCGTATTCAGTTTTTTACTGATTGCTGCACCAACAAACACCCAAGTAAATGAAGCCGGAAATCCCACCAGATTAAACACTAACACGCCTAGTAATGCACTGAGCCAAAAACCATCGCCCCCTAAGGTAAACGCACTACAAAGGGTAATGGTCGACATCCAAGATTTAGGATTAATCCACTGAAACAGCGCCGCCTCCATCACACTCATCGGCTGACGACCGTCATCCAAATGCGCCGCCTTAACAGGAGAGGTGACTAATCGATAGGCAAGGTGCAACAAATACAATATCGCTGCGTACTTTAGCACTTGATGCAACACGGGAAACGCCTCGAATAAAGCGCCAAGACCCAATAACACCGACAGATGCAAAAAGGTCGAACCTAAGCGGATCCCTGCAATATGTGGAATGGTACGCATCACCCCGAAATGAGCGCCGGAGCTGGCGAGTAAAATATTATTTGGCCCCGGAGTCATGGTCATGGTTGCACAAAAAAGTGCCGCAGAAGCCATTAATGTCCAGAGTTGTGGATCATTAAAAAGTTTAATATCCATAAACACCCAAATTGTACGCATACAATGTTTGACAAAAAAGATACAATAAATAATATAGGGAGATTAGCGGAGATCAATGGATTTATTGTCATGAGTACAATTTGGACGCCGGATCTAGAGGCATTTACAGGTCCTAAATATCAACGTCTCGTCAGTGCGATCGAACAAGGCATTTTGTGTAAGACCCTGCCCCATGGCACAAAACTCCCACCACAGCGGCGTTTAGCCGATGCACTTGGAGTGACCATAGGCACTGTCACTCGGGCCTATGCTCTAGCGGAGCAACGCGGTTATGTGGAAGCGCGTATCGGTGATGGTACCTATGTCAACGCCTCTCCCGTGCCAGAGCTCAGTCATTTGCAGCTCAATATGGCGACTTGTCAGCAACCGCTGACGGATCAAATAAGTACGCTGAGTGATTGCCTAAGCCAACTGGCTAAGGATCCGGCGAAACTGAGTCAACTCCTTGGCTATCGCGCCAGCCCGTTAGATCAACATCAACAGATATTTCACCACTGGCTTTTACAACGCGGTATTGAACAGCAACCCGAGCAACTAATCTTTACCCATGGTGGGCAACAGGCCATTTTTGCCTGCCTTAGTGCCTTCCTAGCCAAGGGCGAGGTGCTCCTGCACGAGCAGTACAGCTATCCCGGTGTGCGTATTTGCGCGAAACAATTGGGTATCAATAGCATTGGCGTGCCGTTAACCGCTGACGGGGTCGATCTGGCAAGATTCGAGGCCTTAGTACAAATCCATCAACCTAAATTGGTGTACTTAACCCTCAACAATCAAAACCCCACCTGCATTCAATACAGTGAGCAACAGAGAGAAAAACTGTTGGCACTCGCGGAGCAGTACCAGTTTTATATCATTGAAGATGATGTGAATTATTGTCTCCCTGAAGAGTGGCACCCTCCGCTTTGGCAGTTAGCACAGACGCTGAATATGCCGAGGGTCATTTACATTTCAAGCCTTTCTAAGCTGTTTTCAGGGGGCTTAAGGCAAGGTTTTATCCTCGTACCCGAGCCGCTCATCGCGCCATTGCGCCTCGCCATTCATAGCCAATGCTGGATGGTTTCACCGCTCAATGTGGAGTTAGCCTGTCAGCTGATTAAGCGCGGGCACATCACGGCCAATCGCGATGCAATTATTCGCGCGCGTCAGCAGCAATGCATAGCATTGGGCGACAAGCTGGGGTTAACTCAGCGCTGGCGGGGTTTAAATGGCTGGATCCAGTTACCCGAAGACATTAAAGCCCATCATCTGGTGACCGCCTTAGCAGCTAAAGGTGTACTGATCCGCAATGGGGATGACTTTAACTGTCATGATAACTTTATCCGTTTAAGTTTAGGTGGCGCCGAAAACGATACCCAATTCCAGATTGCGCTCGAATGCATCGAATCCACCTTTAACGCCCTCAAGCAAAACGCCTATTCAGTCGTTTAACCTTGTATTTTTATCGCTAGAAAGAAGCAAAAGGAAACGCCAGAGTGATGCTCTGGCGTTTTAAGCTTGCTTAAGCAAGCATTTAAGATGTTGAGATCTAAAGTTATCGCACCTTGAACACAAGCTTTGGCTATTGCACCTTGATCTGGTACACGCTGGTTGTGCCACTGACTTCATTACCAATGATCAACAGAGGCTGGCCATTAGGACTCTTCTCGGCACTCACAAACTTCATGCCTTCTGGCCCTAAATCTCCCGCTAAACTGGCATCACCTTTCACTTCACCTGTATCTGTATTAATGCTGAAACTCGCGTCAAAATCACGGTTTACCACATAATCCACAAAATGCACGTCAAAAGGATTTGTCACGTCGTACATCATAAAACCAGAGGTACGTTCAAGCCCGATAAAGGCATAGCGTTTTTGGCCAATTTTGCCTAGAACTAAGGCTTCTGGCTCGGGTCCTTTATCATCACTGCGGCTATCGCCTTTGTTTTCTTCATTGTTATTGTTGAAGTTATTGCCTAACAAGGCTGCGGTGATCCGCTCAAAATCGCTGCCACTGTCAAACACCTGTTGACCATCGGCGGTCCAGATTGAGAAAGAACGCGCGCCGAAGCTCACAATTTTGTCATAATCGCCGTCGTTATCGTCATCACCCATACTCTTAGTCACTTTCAAACGGGCTAATTGGGTCTTATCTTTCGCGGCGGCCAATTGTGGATGATTAGGATCTAAAGTTAAGTCACCGGCACGGGCTTCCTCCGAAAACCCAGCATAATCACGGGAATCCCCTTCGTTTGCGGTAACAATAAAATCAGCATTATTCCAACGGTAACTCGCAATGGTATCGGGTTGATACATGCCATACACGCCCGCATAGGCCTGAAGGTTGACCATATCGTCCTTGTCGCTAGCATCAATTTTATTCACATCAAAACCATAATCCTTCAGTCCTAAGGGTAAAATCTTCGCTACTTTGGCATTGGCGATATCAATCACCGCGATGGCATTGTTCTCCTGCAGACTCACAAAGGCTCGGCTGTTATCGGGGCTGACACTGATATACTCAGGCTCCAAATCTTGCGCGACAGTGGCCATAGGGCCATTGATTTTAATGTCCTTGGTGATTTCATTATAGCGAGCATTGCCCTGATTAAACTCGGTGAATGTCACTAGCGTCGCCGTTGCTGCGGGTTTACCATCCGCAATGGCGATAATGGCTACACTACCCTCAGGATCGATACTATAATCTTGATTTGGTTCACCTTCATTCGCAACGAGTACCGTTTTGCCATCATGACTAAAGACTACGTTATCTGGTAATGCACCGACTTCAACCGCGCTGAGATACTGCGGTGTCTCATTGTCATTGAGTTGGTAGAAAGCCACATAGCCATTGGCTTGGGTCTTATTACCCGCCGCATCGCCGCGCTCAATGGCCGCCGCTAACAAGTTACCATAAATACTGACACTGTTAACGCTGCCCATAAAACTCAAGTCCACATCTTTAGCGACATCCAGCTCGCCGAGCTTATCAAGATTATTCAAGGCTAATGGCGCAGTTGCCTCAGCAGCATTGTCAAGTAAGTTGGCATCGATAATGTCGACTTTACCGCTTCTCGCATTGACCACAAAAATACGCTGAGATGCACTGTGATATTCAACAATCTCAGCAGCGCTCAGGCCATAAACGCCCGTTTGATGACGACCAATAAGCTCCGCCTTGACTCCAACTGCTTGGGGTTGGCAAATAAATTGCGTTTGCGCCGCATCGATTTCAGTCTCTTCCAACTTACCATTACGATTCGCATCAAGACCGGTATCGATACGTTGACCACCGGCGGGACAGTTTGCATCACCAATAGAGAGTGGGGTTACTTTAACTAATGAATTTAAGCCGTCATCCCCCTGCTCACCATTGGTACCGTCATCACCATTACAGGCACTAAGGAGTAAACTTGCCAGTATCGCACCAGCCAGCGGCAGTCGTTTTGTGTTCATTGCTTCATTCCTGAATGTGTTGTTATTAGTCGTAGGGTTAAGCTAAAGCCCAATAAACTAATTCGCATTCAAGACGGTTAGATGACATATAGATGACGGTGACGTGACAATCCCAGTCGAATGAATGACGCTCAGGCGTACATTGGTACATCAATGCAATAAAAAGGCAGTAAATCGATTTTGGTTACAATTTAAGTGTAAAGATATCGTCATCGAGATTGGCTTATTCGGCTGAGCGTTTTACTATGTTATGGCTTAATATCCTTATACTCGATGACAAGACCAATCACTCAGTTCAACTGTTGGTTGGGTCTACGCTGGTCACTCATTTCTCCCCTATACTCCTCCAATGCTCATGGCACGATATGCTATGTCAATCGAGGCGAAATGAGTCGCCAATAGGCAAAATTGTTACCCTACAATTTTGATTTTCGAGTGACATAACACTTTATATCGCCTTCTTTCGCCACTCGAGGTAACTGTGGACCTACAATCGTCAAGTAATTCAACCACACAGCGTAATATTCCCCATTTGGCCTTGCTTATCCCAATGCTTGCCGCCATTGTCGCGATCACACCGCTCGCGATTGACATGTATTTGCCCGCTATGGCAACACTCGCCCATAGCTTTCATACCGATATCACCTTAGTGCAACAATCCTTGAGTGTTTACTTAGGCGGCTACGCCCTCGGCATGCTGTGCTTTGGGCCGCTTGCTGACCGTATTGGCCGTCGTCCCATGGTGATTATGGGGCTATCAGGTTTTATGTTAGCTAGCCTGTTGTTAGGCTTAGCCGAGCAGATTGAAGTGTTTTTGGGCCTGCGCTTTTTACAAGCTTTTATCGGCGCAGCGGCCACTGTGGTTGTCCCTGGCTATATCAAAGAAGTCTATGGTGAAAACACGGCTAAAGGTATGTCTTATGTCAGTTTAATCATGATGTTAGCGCCATTATTAGCCCCTAGTATTGGTAGTCTTATCCTCGAACTTGGCGAATGGCATTTGATCTTCTTTATCCAATCAGCCTATGCCCTGTTATTACTGATGTTGGTCATTACGCTGCTGAGAATGCCCAGCGATAAAGATCAAAGTAGCCGCAGCCAAAAATCTTTTTTGGGCGCCTATGCCACTGTGTTTTCACGCCCAGGCGTCAAAATGAATATTGCCAGCGGTGTGCTCACCTCCTTTGCCTTTTTCTGTTATTTAACGGCATCGCCCTTTGTCTATATGGAGGTTTTTTCATTAGATAAATCCTTATTTGCCCTACTCTTTAGTACCAATGTGGGCGCTCTGATGCTGGCAAATATCATCAATACCCGAATTGTTGGTCGCTATGGCTCGTTAAGGATGTTGCACGTGTCGACTTTCTTAGGAGCGCTCGCAGCTGCAGGTTTACTGGGAGTGAATTTATTGGGTCTCAGTTACCACTTTACGGTATTAATGCTTATTCCACTGATGGGTTCTCTTGGCATTATGTCAGTTAATGCTGATGCCATTGTGTTAATGAAATTTAAGCAGGAAACCGGCACGGCAACGGCGGTAATTGGCACCTTAAGATTCGGCTTTGGCGCCCTTGCAGGACCATTACTCGCGCTGTTTTACAATGGCACCGCAGTGCCCTTCTCGGCATTAATGTTGACGGCGGTATTATTGGTGGGATTCTGTCAATTTAACCGACAGACTCATCAAGCCAAACCAAAGCAATAATCTGCGCCTTTATGCCGCGTAAGCGAAGCAATCATAGTTTTCATCGCTTTTGTGGTTGATTTGTAACAAATTAAGCCTTCCCTAAACAAACGGCGCTCAGGTGCCGTTTTTCATTATAAACCACTTAACCCATTCTAATTAAAGTGATTAAATAAAATTACCCCATACAAAAACTCCCGTTTCATGAGCATTTATCGCGCCTAAACATGAAATTGTCTCAAGTTGGTTATTTTTTACAGAAAACCCTTGAAATGTGTTCTTTTTTGAATATGATGAAATTCTGTTCATTGCAACAGCTGCTGCATCCAAAGGGATGAGCACTTGAAATCGATGATTTCAAGTTCAGCAAACGTAGTCTGAATTACCCTTCAGGCTTATTTTTAGAGCGATTACCGTCGCTGTAACAAGATACTGTTTACCGTAACGGTACTATGCAATAGGAGTTTCACATGGAGAAGTTATCCGGCGCCAGCATGATTGTGCGTTCCCTTATTGATGAAGGGGTAAAGCACATATTTGGTTATCCTGGCGGCTCAGTGTTGGATATCTACGACGCCCTGCACCTTATCCCCGGTATTGAACATATTCTGGTTCGCCACGAACAGGCCGCCGTGCATATGGCCGATGGTTATGCACGTGCTACGGGAAAAGTAGGCGTAGTACTCGTGACCTCAGGCCCAGGTGCCACCAATGCCATTACTGGCATCGCCACCGCCTATATGGATTCGATTCCATTGGTGGTGTTATCTGGCCAAGTGCCGAGCAATCTAATCGGTAACGATGCGTTCCAAGAATGCGACATGATTGGGATTTCACGCCCAGTCGTCAAACACAGCTTTTTAGTCCAAGATCCCACTCAAATTCCTGAGATCATTAAAAAAGCCTTTTATATTGCCTCTACGGGTCGTCCTGGCCCCGTCGTGGTAGACTTACCCAAGGATTGCCTCAATCCGGCATTACTGCACGACTATATTTACCCCGAGAGCATAAAAATGCGCTCCTATAATCCAACGACATCGGGCCATAAAGGTCAAATTCGTCGAGGATTACAGGCATTATTAGCAGCGAAAAAACCCGTGCTCTATGTGGGTGGAGGTGCGATTATTTCTAGCAGTGAAAAGCAGATCTTAACCCTAGCAGAAAAGTTAAATATCCCCGTTGTCAGCACCTTAATGGGCCTTGGCGCCTTCCCTGGCACCCATAAAAACAGCTTAGGTATGTTGGGGATGCACGGTCGCTATGAAGCTAACATGACCATGCATAACTGCGATCTTATCTTCGGAATTGGCGTGCGTTTCGATGACAGAACCACTAACAACATCGAAAAATACTGCCCTAACGCCACCATCTTACATATTGATATCGACCCCTCATCGATTTCAAAAACCGTACGAGTGGATATCCCGATCGTTGGCTCGGCCGATATTGTATTAGACAGCATGTTAGCCCTGCTTGAAGAATCGAAGGAGAGCAACGATAGCGAGGCGCTCAATCAATGGTGGCAAGAAATCACTGTGTGGCGCGAGCGTAACTGCTTGGCATACGATAAGGAAAGTCATCGGATCAAACCACAGCAAGTGATTGAAACTCTCTACAAACTCACTAATGGTGAGGCCTATGTCGCCTCGGATGTGGGCCAGCATCAAATGTTTGCCGCACTCTATTATCCCTTTGATAAACCCCGTCGTTGGATTAACTCAGGTGGCCTTGGCACCATGGGCTTTGGTTTACCCGCAGCCATGGGGGTAAAAATGGCAATGCCAGACGAAGCCGTCGTGTGCGTAACGGGCGATGGTTCGATTCAGATGAATATTCAAGAGCTTTCAACCGCTCTGCAATACGATACGCCGGTTAAAATTATCAACTTAAACAACCGTTTCCTCGGCATGGTCAAACAGTGGCAGGATATGATCTACTCAGGTCGCCATTCCCATTCCTATATGGATTCGGTACCCAACTTCGCCAAAATTGCCGAAGCCTATGGCCATATTGGCATGACGATTAGCGATCCTGCTGAGCTTGAGTCTAAGATGGCAGAAGCCCTTGCCATGAAAGACAGACTGGTATTTATCGACATTATGGTGGATGAGACTGAGCACGTATATCCGATGCTTATCCGCGGCGGCGCGATGAATGAAATGTGGTTAAGCAAAACGGAGAAATGCTAATGCGTCGAATTATATCTGTATTACTCGAAAACCAGTCCGGCGCCCTATCCCGTGTTGTCGGCCTCTTTTCCCAGCGCGGTTATAACATTGAAAGCTTAACCGTGGCGCCGACCGATGATAATACCTTGTCACGTCTTAATATATCACTTGTCGCCGATGAGAAAGTTCTTGAGCAAATCGAGAAACAACTGCACAAGTTAGTCGATGTGCTTAAGGTGTCGAATGTTACCGAATCAGCTTATATTGAGCGGGAGTTGGCACTGGTTAAAGTCCGCGCCCAAGGGGAATTACGGGAAGAAATTAAGCGCACCGCCGATATCTTCCGTGGACAAATTGTCGATGTCACCGCCAATCTCTACACCATTCAATTGGTGGGCACGACCGAAAAACTCGATGCCTTTATTCATTCCATGGGTGAAGTGACCAAAGTCGTTGAAGTATCACGCTCGGGCGTTGTCGGCTTAGCTCGCGGCGAAAAAGCGATGAAAGCCTAAAGAACTTTTATAAAGATAACGCTTAGAAAACATCTCCAATTCGAGCCAGACAAAAAATAACAAGAAGGGGAGCATTTAGCTCCCCTTCTTTATCCGCGCGATGCTGGATTAGGATTGACTATCTAATAAGCGCGAGGTGGTGATTTCAATCTTGCGTGGTTTTAACGCTTCTGGGATCTCACGCACTAAATCAATGTTCAATAAACCATTCTCTAAACTGGCACCCAATACGGTCACATAATCGGCCAGTTGGAAGGTACGTTCAAACCCGCGCTCGGCAATACCTTGGTATAGGTATTTACGCTCGGTTTGGCTTTCGGCTTTATTGCCTTTAACCAGTAATTTCTCACCTTCGCTACTGATCTCAAGCTCTTCCATCGAGAACCCGGCAACGGCCATAGTAATGCGATAACGATTTTCACCGAGGAGTTCAATGTTATATGGAGGATAACCTGAGTTGCCATTATTGGCGGCAGCATGTTCTGCCATCTGGGCTAAACGATCAAAACCAATAGCACTACGGTAAAGAGGAGTTAAATCATAAGTACGCATATTCATATCCTTATCTTAAGCAATATGGGAAATTGGCGAACGGTTTTCAGCTTGAAAACACACATTTGTTTCGCCTAAATTAACTTCTGTCCTAACGGCACAGAATCGATTGGGATCCTCATCGAGCGATCCTGCAATAGATATAAGGATAGGAAAGCGGATTTCAAGGAAGAAATTTAAAAAAATTTAAAAACCAAATAAAAATAGTGCATTACAAACACGCCAACGCGATTCCGTTAGCCAATTCCAGCCAATAAAAAAGGAGCACTAAGGCTCCCTTTTTCGGTCTCTCACTCAGATTAACGAGTACGTGGACACAGTTCTTCAGCACTGAAGAAGTATGCAATTTCACGTTCTGCAGATGCTAAAGAATCTGAACCGTGAGCTGCGTTTTCGTCGATGCTTTGAGCGAAATCAGCACGGATAGTACCTGGAGCTGCTTGAGCTGGGTTAGTTGCACCTAAAATTTCGCGGTGAGCTAAAACAGCGTTTTCGCCTTCTAATACTTGAACCATGATTGGGCCAGAAGTCATGAAAGCAACCAGAGCACCGAAGAAGCCACGCTCGCTATGCTCAGCATAGAAACCTTCAGCTTGTTCTTTAGTCAGGTGTAACATTTTAGCTGCAACGATCTTCAGACCAGCAGTTTCAAAACGGTTGTAGATTGCACCGATGTGGTTTTTAGCAACAGCATCAGGCTTAATGATAGAAAATGTGCGTTCGATCGCCATAACAAGCTTCCTTTGTCAGCAAGTTTGAAAAAATTCGCGCGGATTATACGAAATTTAAAAAGTAAATCCTATCTTTAAAGCACATAAGTCTGAGATATTGCGCACATTGGCTGGATTTGTAACCAGATTGATCACACAAAAAAACGCCAGTTGTCATTTAAGGGCAACTGGCAATTTATTATCGAGATATCTCTAAGGAGATGAATACAGGAGTAAGCATTATCAAATTAGCTTACTTTCTATTTTTTGCCCAAATTCCTGCCCAAGCAATCAAAGCAACCAAAATAACCGCTGGCGCTAAATCGAGCAAATGATGGAATAAACCGACACCGCCATGACCAGGATGAGCCCATGCCAACGCGGGTAACAGTGTGAATAACATAGCAAACAAAAGTTTCATGTGAACATCCTTGCGTTGCGAGAATAATATTAAGCGGTTAACTGCTTAACCGATAAGTAACAAGGTACGTTATTCAATAAAAAGGAATTTGATACTGATCAAACTCCGACTAAAATCCCATTTCACAGCCAAATAAGCGTGATAGATGTCACACCAATTAGTTTTTTCGTGGACAAGTTGCCGCAACAACAAGGTGAGTAACTGATGTTATTTTTCTTCGATCCAGCATTGTTGAATAGCTTTTAATACCTTTTCATTGCAATGTTTAGGATCGTCATCAAAATCCTCTAGCGCTAACACCCACTCATACAACTCGGTAAAATGCAGTTTGCGGGGATCAACATCTGAATGTTTTTCCAGTAATTCCAAGGCGATATCTAATGAATCAATCCACTTTAATGACATCCTCTTTCCCCTATGCAAACGGACATTTCAACGCATTTCACCTGAGTTTAGCTTAATCACCACTCACTTTACGCTTGAGTTGTTTTTTTTGTCTTAATTGCGTTTTTCTCAACAAACTCGATTATCGCCCCAGCGACATCCTTAGCTGTAGCACCTTCGATCCCTTCAAGGCCTGGTGAAGAATTCACTTCCATCACTAATGGGCCATGGTTGGAACGCAATAAATCCACACCCGCAACGTTCAGGCCCATGGTCTTAGCGGCACGAATAGCCACTGAGCGTTCTTCTGGCGTGAGTTTAACTAAACTCGCCGTACCGCCACGGTGGAGGTTTGAGCGAAACTCCCCTGGCATGGCTTGGCGCTTCATCGCAGCGACGACTTTATCACCAAGGACAAAACAACGAATATCCGCACCGTTAGCTTCTTTGATATATTCTTGTACCATGATATTAGCCTTTAATCCCATAAAAGCTTCAATCACGCTTTCGGCCGCTTTACGGGTTTCAGCCAAAACAACACCAATACCTTGAGTGCCCTCAAGCAATTTAATCACTAGCGGCGCGCCACCAACCATATCGATTAAATCAGGAATATCGCTTGGCTTATTGGCAAAGCCGGTGATCGGCAAACCAATACCACGACGTGACATCAACTGCATTGAACGCAGCTTATCGCGGGAGCGTGAAATGCCGACAGAATCATTGAGCGCATAGACGCCCATCATCTCAAACTGGCGCAGTACCGCAGAGCCATAAAAGGTAATTGATGCGCCGATACGTGGGATCACCGCATCAAAGGGCGGTAATTCTTCACCACCAATATGAATGCTCGATTGGCGCATATTGATGTTCATATAGCATTCGAGCGGATTAATCACTTTGACTTCGTGACCACGTAATGTCGCAGCCTCAACGAGTCGCTTTGTGGAATATAGCTCAGGCCCTTGCGATAGGATCGCGATTCTCATTCTGGTCTCCGACAACCATTTCATTTTGAGCGCATAATACGCTTGCTTAAGGATAAATCAATCATGGCTATTATTGCTTGCGCAAATGCTAGTCTACAAAAGCCAAAAACCAGTCACTAGGACTGGTTTTTGGCGATTTCAGCACAAAAGTGACTTAGCCTTCGCTCACCATATTGACAGTGTATTTAGGCATTTCAATCACCAAATCGCAATCAACCACTTTAGCCTGACAGGATAAGCGGCTCTCAGGCTCGAGTCCCCAAGCTTTATCAAGCATATCGTCTTCAAGTTCATCACTTGGCTCTAGCTCATCAAATCCTTCACGCACAATGCAATGGCACGTAGTGCAAGCACAGGATTTTTCACAGGCATGTTCGATATTGATGCCATTGCGCAGCGCCACATCGAGAATCGTTTCACCTACTTCAGCTTCCAACACTGCGCCATCGGGACACAACTCAGCATGGGGAAGAAAGACTAACTGGGGCATCACATCACCTATATCTTGTCAATTGACTGACCTTTAAAGGCCACTCGAATAGAATTATCCATACGTTTTGCGGCAAAATCTTGAGTATGTTCATCAAGAGTTTCGATCGCATTTTTAATTGCATCAGCATCATCACCGCCAGCGACGTGAACTAGCTGAGCCATCACAGTATCAATCTGCTGACGCTCATCGCTTGTGAGTAAGTCACCATCTTTTGAGAGCGCTGTATTCAAGGACTCAAGCACCCTCGCCGCTTCAACTTGCTGCTCAGCCAGCATACGGCGGCTGATATCTTCTTTAGCATGCTTCATCGAGTCTTTGAGCATAGTCGCGATCTCAGTATCCGATAAACCAAACGAAGGCTTGACCTGAATGCTCGATTGCACGCCAGTGGAATTCTCCATGGCCGTCACACTTAATAATCCATCAGCATCCACTTGGAAGGTCACCCGGATATGGGCAGCACCTGCCGCTAACGGTGGAATACCTTTTAGGGTAAAGCGTGCTAGAGAGCGGCAATCGTCAACTAACTCGCGCTCACCCTGCACGACATGGAACGCCATCGCCGTTTGTCCATCCTTGAAGGTGGTGAACTCTTGGGCGCGTGCCACGGGGATAGTCGTGTTACGAGACACCACTTTCTCCACTAAACCGCCCATGGTTTCAATCCCTAACGACAAGGGGATCACATCGAGCAGTAATAATTCAGATTCGGGTTTGTTACCGACCAAAATATCAGCCTGAATGGCCGCGCCAATGGCGACAACACGGTCAGGATCGATTGAAGTTAATGGCGCTTTACCAAAAAAGGCTTCAACTTGCTCACGGACTAATGGCACGCGGGTAGAGCCGCCAACCATGACGGTTTCAAGCACTTCATCAGCCGTTACGCCCGCATCACGTAGGGTGCGGCGACAACTTGCGATGGTTTTCTTCACAAGCGCAGCAATGAGGCTCTCAAATTGCGCCTTAGTAACCACTTGTTTGAGCACCGAACCATCGGCAAGGGTAAGACTAGCCTCAGTATCACTCGAATCGGTTAAGGCTTCTTTCACCCGGCGCGCTTCAATCAATAGCTGGCGACTTAACTGAGAGTCGATATCAGTCAGCTGCCACACTTGCTGCATATGTGCTTGTAAAAGATGATCAAAATCATCACCACCGAGCGCAGAATCGCCGCCCGTAGCCAGTACTTCAAATACGCCACGGTTTAAGCGCAAAATAGAAATATCAAAGGTGCCACCACCGAGATCGTAAATGGCGATAACACCTTCTTGCTTAGAGTCTAAACCATAGGCAATCGCAGCCGCAGTGGGTTCATTTAATAGGCGTAAAACATTAATACCCAATAACGATGCTGCATCCTTAGTTCCCTGACGCTGGGCATCATCGAAATACGCAGGCACAGTGATCACTGCGCCTTGCAGCTCACCGCCAAGGGTCTTTTCGGCGCGCTCAATTAAGGGACGTAAAATTTCGGCAGAAACTTGCACCGGATTCACTCGACCTTGGGGCGTCACAAACAGCGGTAAACCATTTTCACTGGCTTCGAATTGATATGGGAAAGATTGCTCACCAGCTTGGATGTCCGCAAGACTACGCCCCATGAAACGTTTAACGGAAACGATAGTGTTTTTAGGATCCTGCGCTGAACTTAACGCCGCCACATAACCCACTTCAATCCCATTATGAGTATAACGAACTATCGAAGGTAAAGAATGCTGTCCGTTTTCATCGGGCAAGGTTGCCGTTACGCCACTGCGTACAGCGGCCACAAGTGAATTGGTTGTACCTAAATCGATGCCAACGGCAAGTCTATGTTGGTGCGGCGCGGCACTTTGTCCGGGCTCAGCAATCTGCAAAAGGGCCATATGTATCCAACTTAGTAACGCCGACTCAAATCACTTGGAATCGGCAAAATAACTGCAATAAGGAAAATTAATCGAGCAACGCGTCTTCGATACGCGTCAGTTCATCGTTTAATTTTGCCATAAATTTAAGTTTGCGAACTTGATCTGCCGCTAACAAGGCGTCTTCGTCACTGCCACTGCTCAGCTGTGAAGCCAATGCTTTATTCAACTGAGCGCGGTAAGTCGCAAAAGAATCGTACAGTTCATCAATGCTGGCTTGGGGATCGGCGCTATCACGAATATCTTCAAGTGCTTCACGCCATTCCATCTGCTGCATTAAAAATGCAGTATCTTTCACTGTCGTGGTCTCATGACTTAAATCAATACCACGCAGGGAGAGCATATGCTCAGCACGGCGGATAGGATCTTTTAGGGTTTGATAACCGACATTAACTTGTGCGGTGCGTTGCACCGACAACAACCGTTGTTGCTCAGTATCATTGGCAAACTTATCGGGATGAACCGCACGTTGCAGGTCGCGGTAGCGTTCTGCAAGCAATGCGGTGTCAATATCGAAGGTAGGAGAAAACTTAAACAGCTCGAAATAATTCATGCGTCAATTCGGCAATTAAACAGTGAAACTCTCACCGCAACCGCACTCACCTTTTGCGTTCGGGTTGTTAAATTGGAAACCTTCGTTCAGTCCTTCTTTAACAAAATCCAATTCAATGCCCTGAAGATAGATAAAGCTTTTCGCATCGATAATGATTTTTACACCATCAATATCATATACTTCATCGTCATCGTTCAGTGCATCAACAAACTCAAGCACATAAGCCATACCTGAACAGCCTGACGTCTTTAAGCCGAGGCGCAGACCAATGCCCTTGCCTCGATTTGCTAAGAAAGACCTGACGCGTTCAGTTGCCGCTGGGGTCATTGTAATTGCCATCTTAACTCCAGATGTTACTTAGCTTGTTTAGATTTGTACTCGTCAATCGCCGCTTTAATGGCGTCTTCAGCCAAAATAGAACAGTGGATTTTTACGGGTGGCAGAGCTAACTCTTCAGCTATATCAGTGTTTTTGATCGCTGCAGCTTGCTCAATTGTCTTGCCTTTAACCCACTCAGTAACCAGTGAGCTTGATGCAATCGCACTACCACAACCATAGGTTTTAAACTTTGCATCTTCGATAATGCCATCAGCGCCGATTTTCAGTTGTAACTTCATCACGTCACCGCAAGCTGGTGCACCCACCATACCGGTTACGACTGAAGGATCGTTTTTATCGAAAGAACCAACGTTACGTGGGTTCTCGTAATGATCTATCACTTTTTCACTGTAAGCCATGATACTGCTCCAAAATTATCTATTGTCATTAGTCGAATTAATGATGGGCCCACTGCACCTGATTCAGGTCGATGCCATCTTTAAACATTTCCCACAATGGAGACATTTCTCTTAATTTATCAATAGATTGAGTAATAACTTCAATAGCGTGGTCGATTTCTTCTTCGGTGGTAAAACGGCCGATAGAGAAACGAATCGAGCTATGCGCCATTTCATCATTTAAGCCCAGTGCACGTAACACGTAGCTCGGTTCTAAACTGGCTGAGGTACAAGCCGAACCCGATGAAACCGCTAAATCTTTTAATGCCATCATCAGTGACTCACCTTCAACATAGTTGAAACTAACGTTGAGACTGCCACTCACACGCTGAGTCATATCACCGTTGATATAGGTTTCTTCAATGTGTTTGATGCCATTCCATAATTTGTCACGCAGCTTAGCAATACGCGCGTCATCTGTTGCCATTTCAGCTTTTGCAATCGCCGCAGCTTCACCTAAACCGACAATTTGGTGAGTTGGCAGAGTACCACTACGCATACCCCGCTCATGACCACCACCGTGCATTTGCGCTTCTAAGCGGATACGGGGTTTACGACGAACATACAAGGCACCAATCCCTTTAGGACCATACATTTTGTGGCCAGAAATGGAGATCAAATCTACTTTAGTGCGTTGCACATCAATCGGTACTTTACCAGCACTTTGCGCTGCATCCATATGGAAAATAATGCCTTTTGAACGGCATAACTCACCAATTGCATCGATATCGTGGATCACACCGATTTCGTTGTTGACGTGCATAATGCTGACGAGAATAGTGTCGTCACGCATAGCCGCTTCTAAGCGCGCCATCGGAATAATGCCGTTAGATTCTGGCTCTAAATAGGTGACTTCAAAACCTTCACGTTCAAGTTGACGGCAAGTATCTAACACAGCTTTGTGTTCAGTCTTACTGGTGATAATGTGCTTGCCTTTCTTATTGTAGAAATGCGCAACGCCTTTAATGGCGAGGTTATTCGACTCAGTTGCACCAGAGGTAAACACGATTTCACGGTGATCTGCATTGATAAGATCAGCCACTTGGTTGCGAGCGACATCTACCGCTTCTTCAGCTTGCCAACCATAACGGTGAGAACGTGATGCTGGGTTACCGAAAATGCCATCCATCGTCATGTATTGGAACATTTTTTCCGCAACTCGCGGATCAACAGGCGTGGTGGCGGCATAATCTAAATAGATAGGAAGCTTCATAACACACTCCGTACTTAGCAGTCTCTGCCGAGGCTACATACAACGTACAAAAATAATTTTTATCGTATAACAAAAAGCCTATAAGCTGACTCTTTGCTCCTTTTGCATAGTGTCTTGCTTAAGCGAAATAAATTGCACATCTCGTTTCTGCATTAAGCCCGCAAGACTGATACCATCTAAAAAATCTGAAATTTGTTTGCTTAAATCGCCCCAAAGCGAGTGCGTTAAGCAGCGAGTTCCACTCTGGCAATTGCCTAATCCTTGACAACGAGTCGCATCGACAGACTCGTCAACGGCATGAACCACCATGCCAACAGAAATATCATTTGCCTCTAGGCCTAAACGGTAACCACCACCAGGACCTCGGACACTTGCCACTAGGCCATGTTTGCGTAACTTTGCGAAGAGTTGTTCCAGATAGGAAAGCGAAATCCCTTGTCTTTCAGAGATATCCGCCAAGGGAACTGGTCCTGAAGCTGAGTGGATAGCCACATCAAGCATTGCGGTTACTGCATAACGACCTTTAGATGTAAGTTTCATAACTACCATAGCTCCCGAACAGGTATGGAGCTATTTCAACATACCCGAGTAAATCAGTCAAGTATAAAACCGAGTAAAACACTCAAGTATTTAAGCGCGCCGTTAACCAATACCCTTTCATCTTGGTGGGGTATTTAACCTTTTTCTGCCCTAAGATTCAATGCCAAAGGGGCAATTAATCACCCAAATTGGCCTGATATCGGGATCTAACGCACTATCTTGAAATGAAAGCAGAGCACGCATGCCCAAAGTGTTCAAAAGCTATGCAATGGGATTTGCACTATCGAAATAAAAGCGTTAGCAGAGTGGTGACACTCTAATGAAATTGCTTCTACTCTACTATTTTCAGGACTATATACTTGGATCAAACTCATCAAGCGCACTTTGGCGCTTATCAGCAGCCGCCTTTTCGACATCGTTAAAATCGCCAACATTCAGCTCTGGCAATCTTTCGGTGCAGACATCGCCACCTAAACGCTGGATAGCTTGACACAATTCCTGCACCTTTGAGTCCATTAAATGCATATGGTCCAGCATTTGACCAATCGCGTTAGCAACGGGATCGGGATTATCAGGTGAGACCGCGTAAGCATCGAAACCATACTTCTTAGCCATAGCACTACGGCGTTCGGATTTTTCTTTTGATTGTGGTGAGGGCGTTGCTACCACACGCCCAGGAATACCAACCACTGTCGTATCCTTAGGCACATCTTTTACTACAACAGAATTTGAGCCGACACGCGC
This sequence comes from Shewanella sp. DNRA4, assembly GCF_012843185.1. NCBI lineage: Bacteria > Pseudomonadati > Pseudomonadota > Gammaproteobacteria > Alteromonadales > Shewanellaceae > Shewanella > Shewanella sp. DNRA4. The sequence goes on along the minus strand of NZ_JABAIP010000010.1, from coordinate 79,750 downwards.
CCCATCATGCATGGTGATAGGACCTAAGATTTTGGCGCCAGCACCAACAACGACGTTATTACCCAGTGTTGGGTGACGCTTACCTGCTTGCCAAGTGGTGCCGCCCAATGTCACGCCGTGATACAAGGTGCAATCATCGCCAATTTCAGCGGTTTCACCGATCACCACGCCCATACCATGGTCGATAAAGAAACGATCGCCAATAGTAGCACCAGGATGGATCTCCACTCCGGTCAACCAACGCGAAAAAGTCGATAAACAACGAGCCATTAAGCGCCAATCACGCTTCCATAATTTATGGCTTATCCGGTGCAGCCAAATGGCGTGCATGCCAGGATAATTAACCAAGATCTCAAAGGCGCTACGCGCCGCGGGATCACGGTGATATATAGATTCAATGTCTTCTTTTAGCCTAGCTATCACACCCATTACTCAATCCTTCGCGATTACCGTTATTTACCAAATTTGCTTTGGCTATTTTTGTTTATTACCCACCACTTTATCAATCGAAGTCAAAATTCCCCGAAGAATATTCATTTCTTGACTTTCGATACGTGCACGGCTGAATAGACGGCGTAACTTTGTCATCACTTGGCCGGGATGGTTTTTAATAATAAAGCCTGTCGATGATAAGGTACTTTCAAGATGTACAAAGAAACGCTCAAGATCGGCAGAGAGTGGATATTCTTCAACCTCTTGTGACACCTCCGTTTGGGCTAAATGTGCCACACGCGTCTCATAACAAATGATCTGCACAGCCTGCGCGAGGTTCAATGAGCTGTATTCAGGGTTAGCAGGAATCGCCACATGGTAAGTACATTGCTGTAATTCTTCATTAGTTAACCCATGATTTTCACGACCAAAGACGATGGCGACAGGCCCTGCTAAACTTTCTGTCACCAGCTTTTGTCCTGCTTCTCGCGGATCGAGCATAGGCCAATCTAAGGTACGGCTACGGGCACTGGTGGCAATCACCAAACTGCAATCGGCGATGGCTTCTTCTAAGGAATCCACTTTAACCAGATGTTTTAAAATGTCCGAAGCGCCTGCGGCCAAGGCAATGGATTGACCGTCCACTTCACATCTTGGTTCAGCAAGATACAGGGTTGATAACCCCATCGTCTTCATCGCTCTGGCGGTTGAGCCAATATTGCCGGGGTGCGATGTCCCCACTAAAATCACCCGAATATTACTTAGCATGAAACGACTTAATTTAATTCACAAAACACAGGGAGCGAATACTATCACAGGCGTGCGCGAATGCTTATATGAAAATCGGTATTTGATATAACAATCAAATCGAGTATAATGCCGCCCGCTATTTTTAACGTTCTTTAACATCCAGGGGATTGCAATGCATCCGATGCTGACGATTGCTGTTCGCGCTGCTCGCGCGGCCGGCCAAACTATTATGCGTGCCTACACTGAACTTGACCGAGTTGAAGTCAGTGCTAAAGGTATCAACGATTTTGTTACCAGTGTAGACAAGGAAGCAGAAGCCGCTATTACCTATCAAATTCGTAAATCTTACCCAGATCACACTATCGTGGGTGAAGAAAAAGGCGAAAACCGCGGTGAAAACAAAGACTATATTTGGATAGTCGATCCTCTGGATGGCACTAACAACTTCGTTAGAGGCATTCCCCATTTTGCGGTTTCTATCGCACTCCAATACAAAGGCAAAACTGAAGTTGCCGTTGTTTATGATCCAGTTCGTGAAGAATTATTTACCGCTATCCGTGGTAAAGGCGCCAAATTAAACGATTTCCGTATTCGCGTGACCAATGTTAACGAACTAGCACCAACCATTATCGGTACAGGTTTTCCATTTAAAGCTCGTCAACATACCGAAACCTATATGGCCATTTTCGGCGAAGTGTTTGGTCATTGTTCAGACTTACGTCGCACAGGTTCTGCAGCATTAGATTTAGCCTATGTAGCCGCAGGCCGTTTAGACGGTTTCTTTGAAATTGGCTTAAAGCCATGGGATATCGCTGCTGGCGATCTGTTATGTCGTGAAGCGGGTGGCACAGTCACTGACTTTACTGGCGGTCATAACTATCTGATCTCTGGCAATATCGTTGCAGGTTCTCCGAAAGTGACGACCGAATTAGTAAAAACCATGCGTCCTTTACTAAATGAAGGCTTAAAGCGTTAATCACGTTTAGCGCAAAACAAGACCAAAAAGGCCAGTGATATTATCACTGGCCTTTTGTTTTTGAGCTTTTAAGTGCAGAACGGTAGCGCCAGTTATCTGCCCGCCAATGCCTGCGCAGGGCCAATTTGACTTGCTTTCCATGCAGGATACAGGGTTGCAATCAGGCTCATTATAAACGCGGTGGCAATCACTAAACCGGCATCCGCCATATGCAGTTCGGAGGGAAGAAAATCCACAAAATACACATCCGCAGATAACAATTGGATCCCAAGTAATTGCTCAATGCCACGAGCAATAGCACTGAGATTAATGGCTGTCGCAATACCAATCACCCCACCGAGCACACACCCCACTAAACCGTTTAATGCCCCCTGCACCATAAAAATGCCCATTACCGATAAACGGCTCAGTCCCATGGTCATCAGGATCGCAATTTCACTGGCCTTATCGCGCACCGCCATCACCAAGGTCGAGACAATATTGAAACAGGCCACACCAATCACCAGTACTAATACGAGGTACATTATGGTGCGAACCAATTGAATATCTTGATATAAATGACCTTGTGTTCGAGTCCAATCACTAATATACACTGACTGATTCAACGCATAACCTAACTCGCGAATTTTCGCTGGCGCATCGAATACCTGTGCCACACTAATGCGAACCCCCGTCACGCCTTGATGTAAATTCAGGATATTTGCCGCATAACGCATGGGAATATACGCGGTGGTTAATTCAAGCTCTCCACCTAAGCGATACACACCTGACACCACAAAGCGATGGCTTTTTGCCGCACGTAAACTTCCCGCATGTTCAGGGTCAAGATCTTGTACATACAAAGCGAGGGTATCGCCGACTTCGAGGCCTAATTTTTTCAGCAAACTTTCACCAAGGACGATGTGATTATCATCTTCACTCAAACTCTGCCAAGTCTCGGGAGTCATAAATTGCGACAATGTAGAGACTTTTGCCTCTTGTTCAGGATCAATACCGACAACAGCAAGCCCCTGAAAACCACCGGGCTTTTGCACTAAACCCTGCATACGGATAAAAGGTGCCGCCGCCGTAACGCCTTCAATCTGCAACGCGGTTTGCTCAACAGCGCGCCAGTCAGCAATCGGCTCATTCACGCCTACCACATCGGCTTGGGAGATCACCCCGAGTAAACGTTGCTCCAGCTCGCGCTCAAAACCATTCATGGCTGAAAGCACGATAATCAATACGGCAACGCCCAGAGCAATACCCGCTGTCGATGCAAAGGAAATAAAGCTAATAAAACTATTGGATTGGCGCGCACGGTAAAAACGCCAGCCAATTGAGAGGGCTAATGGTCCTTTCATTGGGCGCTTTCCGGTACTTGCAGATAACCATTTTTCATGGTGAGTTGTCTGTCCATCCGCGCTGCCAATTTAGGATCGTGGGTGACCACCACAAACGCGGTACCAAGTTGATTGGCCAATTCGCGAATGAGTTCATACACGGCCTCGCCGCTCTTCGCATCGAGATTTCCCGTAGGTTCATCGGCCAGTACGAGTTTGGGTTTGTTGATAAGCGCACGGGCGATTGCCACCCGTTGCCGTTCACCGCCCGAAAGCTCAGCAGGAATATGGCTCATTCTGTGCCCAAGACCCACTCTCTCGAGCAAAACCTTGGCATCGGCTTGCGCTTGGCTGCGATCACGACCTTGGATAAATGCCGGCATTGCCACATTTTCAAGGGCGGTAAATTCAGGCAACAAATGATGAAATTGATAAATAAAGCCTAAATCCTGATTACGGATCTGCGCCTGACGCGCACTGCTCACTTGATATAAATCCTCACCTGCCAACAACACTTTTCCCGATGACGGTTTATCAAGCGTCCCCATAATATGCAGTAACGTACTCTTGCCCGAGCCTGAAGTGCCCACAATCGCCAGCTGTTCACCCTTAAATACCTGTAAATCCACATCAGACAACACCTGCGTGGTTACATCGCCGTCGTGATAACTCTTACTCACCGCCTGCACTTGCAGTAACACATCTTGCATTGAGATTCTCGCTATTGATTCTATATGACATGGCAAAGTGCCACGTCTACACTCCACTTTTACGATGGAGCAATTATTTTAGTCGTTGAAAACACCGTTATTCATAACGCAGCGCTGTGGCTGGTTGCACCCTTGCAGCCCGTAGCGCAGGGTAAAGAGTTGCCACTAGGGTCACCACTAAGGTACCGACAATAATCAGCGACAATTGCCCAAGCGCCAGTTTTACCGGCAACATTTGTCCAGTCCCTAAAATCGAAATACCCAGGGTTGCCATAATGCCATTCAAATTAAGGGTAATTAGAATACCCACCACTAAGCCCAGTGCTAAACCTAACACCGCATTCAATAAACCTTGCACCACAAAAATGCCCATCACAGCAGAGGTTCTTAAACCTTGGGTTTTAAGCACTGCGACATCGGTGGTTTTATCGACAACCATCATTACCAGCGCCGAGACAATATTGAATGCCGCCACCGCCACAATCAGGCTGAGCATCAGCGACATCATGTTTTTTTCCATCTTCACTGCGCTAAATAGATGTCCATAGGTGTCACGCCAATCGCTCGTGGTCGCCTCGATACCCTGCTCTGTTAAGATTTGCTGCACATCCTTGGCAAGCGCAGGCGCGTTAAAAGGATCGTTTAAATACAGCCTTAGCTGGTTGATTTCATCACTGGGCTGACGCATTAACCGCTTTGCATCTTGGTAATGGATATATGCAACGCCCGCATCCACTTGTGAACCCATTTCGAACACCGCAGACACTAAAAACTTACGTTGGCTGGGCACAGGGCCAAGCGGCGAGTACACCACGCCATCGCCACTTAATAAGCGTACCGAATCCCCAGGGCTGACTTTTAATTGACGGGCAAGCTCGCTGCCCAAAATGACCTTATACTGGCCACTGGTTAGCTCGTTAAACGCGCCGGAATAGGTATGTTGCGCCACCATAGACAGTTTTTCGGCAAGCTCTGGAAACACCCCAAACACTTGCACGGCGCGGATATTCGCCGCCGACTGCACCATGGCTTGCGTCGACACACTTGGCGTCACCCCTTGCACGCCGGGCAGCTTAGTTAGCTTTTCTGCCGCAATAGTCCAATCGCTTAATGGAGCTTTAGTATAAACAGTCAATTGCGGTACAGCGCCGAGGATGCGCTGCTTTAATTGCCCTTCGAGGCCATTCATCACCGAACTGACCACGATCAAGGCGGCAACCCCTAAAAAAATGCCCGAAACGGCAAATAAGGTAATAAAAGAAGCAAATGCGTTTGCTTTTCTGGCCCGCCAATAACGGTAACCAACGTAGAGAGGGAATCGAAGATCCATTGAAAGAGGGCTGCGTCCTGTGTGCTGAACTTGCTAAATCATAAAGATGGGCACGATAATAGGGGTTTAGGTTCTATAAATAAAGAGGCAAGCCTTGTTCACTGACACCAATCCGTATTTTAGTGTGCCTCATCCCTTTACCGCTTACTTAAGCCTCTGGGACGAAAACCGACCTCTACCCAATGAAATGGCTTTAAGATCAATGCAATCCTTAGGGATCCAGCTATTGAGTGAAGTAAAAGCCCTCGAAGCGAGCTGTTTGTTACAATTGCGGCATTTAGATAATGAAGCCAAGGTTGTGGTGGATTTTCTCAAGCTACAATCACGCAAGGTGGATTTAGTCCTGCAACACGTGCTCGAAAAAGAAGTCCAAGAAGGTGATAAATATGATGGTTGTCAGTTTGGTGGTAGCGGTATTCGCATAATCAGCACGACCAAATTACCTCTAGGGCGCCATTTTAAAGTTACCTTATTTATCCATGACGAACTGGTCGCTATTTTATGTTTTGCCAAGGTCACCGCTTGTATGCTCTCACAGGAAGCCCTATCAACTGCGCAGCAAGCACAGCAGCACAACGCCTCGTCGCCCTATCTAATCGACCTCGAATTTAGCCAAATACTGGATTCGGATGTGGAGCAACTGGTCAAAGCGAGCCTAAATGTTCAACAAAAACAACTTAAACTGCGTAAACAAGCTAGGGACGAACGCCAATAAAGACGAGAGTTTTCACTAGCACCCTCGCGCCCAAGTCACTACAATAAATGCAACTATTTGTGAATGAATCCGTTTATCCCACGCCAATGACACATATTTCAGCCCTAACACCGCCCGTTGTAAAAAATGGCACTCAAATGCAAACTCTGTCGTGTATCGCCGGAGTGGGTCAAGCGGTCACCCTCGCCAGCTTGATACGCCAACACCCAGGCACCACGCTCATTGTCACCAGTGACACACCAACGGCATTGAGTCTCGAGTTAGAGCTTAATTATTTATTAGCGAACACCACCATTAAGGTGCGGCTGTTTCCTGACCGTGAAACCCTGCCCTACGACAGTTTTTCACCCCATCAGGATTTGATCTCCCAGCGTTTAGAAACCCTGTCACAAATCAGCCATGCCGAGCACAGCGTGGTTATCGTGCCGGTGACGACACTGATGATGCGCTTGCCGCCGAAATCCTATTTAAGCTCCAATGTATTTGTGCTTAAAAAGGGCGATAAATATCAGCTCCATGATGTGCGCCAGCAATTAACCGACACGGGTTATCACTTAGTTGAGCAAGTTTACGAACATGGCGAGTTTGCCATTCGGGGCTCAATTCTCGATATCTTCCCTACCGGCGTGAATATGCCGCTGCGTATCGAGCTTTTCGATGATGAAGTTGAAACTATTCGCCATTTCGACCCAGAGACCCAGCGATCCTCTACACCCGTCGATGCGGTGCGATTATTACCGGCAAAAGAATTTCCAACCGATAGCAGTGCCATCGAAGGCTTTAGACAACGCTATCGCCGCCGTTTTGAGGTGATCGTTAAAGAGCCAGAGTCAGTTTATCAATTGGTGAGCCGAAATTTGATGCCCGCTGGGATTGAAAACTATCTGCCACTGTTTTTCGATGAGGTCGCGACGCTATTTGATTACCTGCCGAAGGACACTCAGTTAGTCACCTTGGGCGATATCGAAAAATCCGCTCGCGCCCATTTGCATGAAGTGGAAACACGGTATGAAGACCGACGGGTCGATCCGCTACGACCACTGCTTGCCCCTAAAGAACTGTATTTACTGATAGAAGAATTATTTGCCGCCTTTAAGCCGCTACCTCGCTATCAATTTGTGGCCCCAAATCCTGACACCAATGGTGCTGCGGCGCAAATTGATGCCAGAGCCTTGCCTGAGGTAAGCGCCAATCACAAATTAAAGCAGCCGTTAATCGCACTGCAGGATTATGCTGAGCAGGCGCCGCGCATATTATTTAGCGCAGAATCTGAAGGTCGCCGTGAAGCGCTGCTCGAACTCTTAGGTAAAATCCAGTTAAAGCCTACGGTATTTAGTCATTTTGATGAGTTTATTAAAACTGATACCAAACTTGGCTTGATCGTTTCGCCCTTATCCCGTGGTTGTGTACTGGGACTCGGCGCACAAACTGCCGTCAGCATCATCTGCGAAACTGAGCTCTTCGGCCAGCGGATTTCACAGCAGCGTCGCCGCGAAAAACAGCGTCAGATCAGTAACGATACCTTAATCAAAAACTTAGCCGAGCTGAAAGTTGGCCAGCCGATCGTACACTTAGAGCACGGTGTTGCCCTTTACCAAGGTTTAGTCACCCTCGATACTGGCGGCATTGTTGCTGAATATTTGCAACTTGAGTACTCAGGCGGCGATAAGCTCTATGTCCCCGTTTCCAATTTACATTTAATTAGCCGCTATAGTGTTGGCGCCGATGGGGAAACGCATCTTAATAAACTCGGTAACGACACTTGGGCTAAGGCAAAAAATAAAGCCATTGAAAAAATCCGCGATGTGGCCGCAGAACTTCTCGATGTCTATGCACGTCGCCAAGCTCGTCCGGGTGAGAGTTGCGAAATCAATGACGAAGAATACGCCCAATTCGCTCAAGGTTTTCCCTTTGAAGAAACCGTCGATCAAGAAAGCGCAATACATGCCGTGCTCGCCGATATGCAATCGCCAACCGCAATGGACAGATTAGTTTGTGGTGATGTGGGCTTTGGGAAAACCGAAGTCGCGATGCGCGCCGCCTTTGTGGCGGTGAATGCGGGTAAACAAGTGGTTGTGCTGGTACCCACCACGTTACTCGCCCAGCAGCACTACGAAAACTTTAAGGACAGATTTGCCGACTGGCCGGTGGTGATTGAAGTGATGTCACGCTTTAGAACCGCCAAAGAGCAAACTCAAGTGCTGAAACTGCTCGAAGAAGGCAAAGTCGACATCGTGATTGGCACCCATAAGCTGCTGCAATCCGAGGCTAAATTTGAGAATTTAGGCCTACTTATCATCGACGAAGAACACCGATTCGGTGTCAGACAAAAAGAGAAAATTAAAGCACTGCGGGCCAATGTGGATATTTTGACCCTCACAGCTACGCCTATCCCTCGCACCTTAAATATGGCGATGTCGGGAATGCGCGACTTATCGATTATTGCCACACCTCCCGCTAAGCGTTTGGCGGTGAAGACCTTTGTACGCGAATCCGATCCCGCGACGGTGCGCGAGGCTATATTGCGTGAAATCCTCCGTGGTGGCCAAGTCTATTACCTGCACAATAATGTCGAAACCATTGAAAAATGTGCCCAAGACATTAGTACCTTGTTACCTGAAGCGCGGGTTGTGGTCGCCCATGGCCAAATGCGTGAGCGGGATCTTGAGCGGGTGATGTCGGACTTTTATCACCAAAGATTCAACGTGTTAGTCTGTACCACTATTATCGAAACCGGTATCGACGTCCCTAGTGCAAACACCATTATTATCGAACGCGCCGACACCTTTGGTTTAGCCCAGTTGCATCAGCTACGTGGCCGTGTGGGTCGCTCTCACCATCAAGCCTATGCGTATTTGATGACGCCACATCCTAAACGTATGACTAGCGATGCTCGCAAACGTCTCGAAGCCATCGATGCCCTTGAGGATTTAGGTGCCGGTTTTATGCTCGCCACCCAAGATTTAGAGATCCGCGGCGCAGGCGAACTCTTAGGTGATGAGCAAAGCGGCCATATCTCAAAAATTGGCTTTAGCCTCTATATGGAAATGCTTGAATCGGCGGTCAAAGCGCTTAAGCAAGGCAAAGAGCCATCTCTGGCGCAAATGCTCAATCAGCAATGTGAAATGGAGCTCAGAATTCCGGCCCTATTACCTGAAGACTATGTCGGTGATGTGAATATTCGTCTGTCGCTCTACAAGCGTATCGCCAGTTGTGACAGCGAAGAAGCCTTAGACGAACTTAAAGTTGAGCTTATCGACCGCTTTGGTTTGCTGCCCGAGGCCACTAAAAACTTGATGGAAATGACTCTGTATAAACATCAGGCAACTCGGCTAGGGGCGACTAAAATTGAGGTACACGCCAAGGGTGGCAGTATCGAATTTAGCCAAGATCATAATATCGACCCAGGCTTTATCATTGGATTACTGCAAAGTCAGCCACAAATCTATCGAATGGACGGGCCGAATAAGTTAAAGTTCATGCTCAGCGCCGAAACGGCAAAAGAGAGGCTCGCGTTAGTCAAGCTCTTGCTCGAACAACTATCTCAACATCAATCGCAACATCGTCTTGGAGATAAATAGTGTTACGTCAACTCGCGGTCTCTATCGCTACACTTATTGCACTTTCACACAGTTCACTTGCCCGTGCTGAGGCGTGGTTCGAGGTTGAAGTCTATATTTTCGAACGCCAAAGCCAGTCAACTGAACAATGGCCTATGGCCCCAATTGAGACGAAAACCAATAGTGCAATCGACCTAATCTCACCGGTTGTAGGTCAGGCTGTGGTCTCCATGAGTAATGAGTCTGCGCCTTGCACACTTGTTTATGATGCCGATGCCAATAGCCATTGCGCAGAAAACACAAATACGAATGCCACTAATAACACCGATAATAGCACTAGTGGCGGCTTAAGGATCACAGGCCCAAGCACAACGACCACCCAGTACCGTTACCCAAGCATGATCCCATCGGAAATCGGCAGTAGCAGCCAAACCTACGCCAAACTTGGCAGTGGCCCGGTATTACTCGCAAGCAACCAAGGTCAGTTTGCAAGTATCGTTAATAGCTTATCCAGAGAACGTGGTAATCGCAGTCTACTGCACATGACATGGCAGCAACCTATGACGGGTAAAAGCGGCTCAGTGCCTGTTCGCCTATTTGCTGGTAAGGATTTCTCCGCCAACTACCACTTCGATGGCCGCCAAATTGTGCAACAAGCGTTAAACAGTTCGATACAAAATACTCAAGGCTCCCAAGGAATGGCTTTAGAAAGTTCGGCACCATTGCTACCCTCTCCTGTTTGGCAACTTGATGGCACGCTGAATATTTACCTCAGCCACTACCTCTATATCGAAACGGCCTTAAATCTTCGCAAAGAAGGACGTAAGTTAATGCCTGTGCTGACCGATGAAACCAGCACAAATACTAATGCGACGCCTGTTAAAGTGATGACGCCTTACCTGATGTCTATTCCGCTGGAACAGAATCGCCGAGTGAAAAGTGATGAAATTCATTATCTCGATCATCCCGAAATGGGCATGGTGATCCAGATCCGTAAAATGGCGCAACCTAGCGCATAAAACGCCAGCCGATCAATGCTAAATAAAAAGCGGTAATACGAGTGTAATTACCGCTTTTTATCACCAATAGCCCCATGACCATTCAAGACTCACCCAGACTGAATTTAGCAGCAAGTCAGCGCACTATTGAAAAATCCAAATAAATATCATCGCCTTGGTCTTCTTCCACCTGCACCATTAATCCATCGGTGCAAGGCACGCCTAACTCACACCAGGCAATAAGATTATCTACAGCAGGATTACTGCCCTGTGCGAGCACTTCGACACTTCCATCGACGCAATTAGTCACATAACCTGTAACGCCCAAGGCTCGAGCCTTTGTCAGTGTCGCATGCCGACAGCCCACACCCTGTACGGTTCCCGTTAATTTGATTAGCACCCGTTTCATTTAAGACTCCTGAACAAGGTTAGCTTGTTATTCTCATGCGAGTTTAAGCATAGCCGAGATTTGAGCTTAGTTACGTTATAAATGTGTTAAGTGATGGATTTACTGAGTGAAACAAATGAAATGAAACGCATAAAAAAACAGCTAACAAGACCGCTGTTAGCTGTGTCGGGCGACATACGCAAAAGGTTGTCCATAAATGGACTAATGGCATAAAAGTTTGTAGCATTTTGTAACAAACTATTAAGACGCGCTACTTTACACAATTAATTACAAATTTCAACAAAATGATAGATAAATCCACTCTTACAGTACTTATTTAATGCTTTTTACTGAAATAGCCAACCAAACCAATAATATATACCGTCAACCATTCCAAATATGAAATATATCGATATACCAATACATGACGCTCGGTAGCATAAGCAGCAACCCCGTACATATAACGAACTGAAATATGGAAATGAGCGAAGGCTAAGGCTGGCAATCACACGAAAACCAAACCTATTCCCCTACAAATGAGTAGCGATGCGCGGTCTAATGATGAGTCTGCAAACGAGTATTAACCGTTTAGCTTAAAAGCTTTGATTTTAGGCAAATGGGCCGCTAATTGGGGGAATTTATGGGGTTGAGTTTCATCCCATTCGATAGGGTAAAAACAACTGAGTTCACTGGACGTTGCTTGACTGTCGAGCACTTCATCAAGACGAGACAGAATGCACATCGCTTTGTTGGTATTCTTCAACCTAAACTCTGAAACACACTTATTGGCGATGTCGGCATACTCTTCCGGGCGATCAATTTTCCCTTGCATTGTCTCTTCTGGATGAAGATTGGGATTGATCAACACCGACTTTAACCCATTTAAAAAGCCAATTCGCTCAGCCCAATACGCCCCCAAACCGACGCCCACCATTAACGGCGTGGGATCGTCGCTATACTGCATTTGCTTGGCGACCTCTTTCAATAAATGCTGCATATCATGCTTGGGATGCAAAGTGCTATAGCTGATAAGCCTTACATCTGGGTCAATAAACTGCAACTGACGCATTTTTTCGTGATTACCAGGGCTAGTCGCATCGAATCCATGAAGATAAAAAATCATATTGAGACCTTTTAACAATCTGCCAAACACGGCGCATGCCACTAACCCTAGCAAATATTCATTGCAGAACCTTGCGCTACATCAAACTTTTGCCTGTTGTGCGAGCTGTATTTGCTCGGCCAGCTGCTTAGCATTTTCCCAACGAGCACTATTTTCTAATGCGATAGCAGTCTGCGCCGCATTAGGTTTAAGTAAACTCGCCGGATGTTTCGGTGCAGCAGAAGGCCATACAAAACCGTTTAAGAGTGACATAACACCTGGATTATCATTACAAACCAAAATCATATCGCAACCCGCATCCAACGCAGCTTGAGCGCGGCCTATATAATCTCCCGCAAAAGATGCGCCCTTCATCCCCAGATCGTCGGAGAAAATCACCCCATTAAAACCCAGATCTTGGCGAAGGATCTGATTTAACCAATAGGTTGAAAAGCCCGCAGGATTGGGATCAACTTTAGGGTAGATCACATGGGCAGGCATAATGCCTGATAATTTACCTTGAGCGATCAACTCCTTAAACGGCAGAATATCTTGATTAAAAATCGCCTCAGCCTCACGTTCATCGATAGGTTGCGCAATATGGGAATCTGCCGCCACACTGCCATGACCTGGGAAATGCTTACCCACGGCACCCATGCCCGCCTCGGCCATACCCTCAATAAAACTCTGCGCTAACGCAATCACTTCATCGGGCTTTGCACTAAAACTACGTTTGCCAATGACTTGGCTAATGCCGTTAAGATCGAGCACAGGCGCAAAGCTTAAGTCGATGTCACAGGCGAGTAACTCAATGGCCATTAAAAAACCCAGCTCACAGGCCCAACGTTTCGCCAATGCCATCTCGCCCTTAGCCGCTGGCAAAATATCCCCCATGGCCGGAATAAGCGTAAAACCTTCGCGAAAACGTTGTACTCGTCCGCCCTCATGGTCGACGGCAATCAAAATCTCGGGACGAATTTGGCGGATCAGCTGCACCAAGGCAATTAATTGCTCACGGCTAGTAAAGTTGCGGGAAAACAGGATCAAACCGCCCACTTGCGGATGGCGCAGCATCTCAGCTTCAGCCTCACTGACCTCTAAAGACAGCAGATCCAGCATTAGATAACTCATAATTCTCCCTAAAATTTCTTATTCATACTCAAAAAATAACCATAGCGATACTGGCTACAGGGTTCACAAAAATCCCCAAAAAGCGAGCCATTTACCGTCAAATTTTACCCAAAACCGATAATGTAGGCCATTAAATCGACATTAATGATCCGCTAATTAAGCTCAGCTTATCCGAAGACTTTCTAATAAAAAAAACTAATGTGAATCTTGATACTGATTTATGGGATACTGAACATAAGCGTATCACACAAGCCTATTTTTACGTGGATAATGCCTGCAGTTTGCCAGAGTTGATGCCCTAAAAACCAGCGTATTAACACGATAACTGCAAAGTTCATCCGCACACACTAAAATAAAAATCGAGACACAACAGGACTTCAATCATGATTAGCGTATTCGATATGTTCAAGATCGGCATTGGCCCTTCGAGTTCACACACTGTTGGCCCCATGAAAGCGGGCAAAATTTTTATGCAGCACCTTGCTGATTCGGGCCAGATTGCCCAAGTGGATGAATTAAGAGCCGAACTCTTTGGTTCCCTCGGCCAAACCGGCAAAGGCCACGGCACAGGTAAGGCGGTCATCTTAGGCTTGATGGGTGAAGATCCTGAAACCGTCGATACCGACAGCATCGATGGCATTCTTGAGCAAGTGTCTAAAAATGAGACCCTTACCCTCAGCTGCGGCAAAGTAGTCAAGTTTACCCGTGAAGACGGCATTACCTACCACAGACGTAAAACCCTTCCCGCCCATGCGAACGCCATGACACTGTATGCCTACAGCAAAGGCGAATGTATTTTTGAGCGCACTTACTACTCTGTCGGTGGCGGATTTATCTTAGATGAAGATGAAATCAACCAACGTAATGCCTCACCAGCATCGCAAATTGAATCAGCACCTTATGATTTTAACAGCAGCGCCCAATTACTCGAACTTTGTACTGAACATGGCTTAAGCATTTCATCCTTAATGATGGCCAACGAACTTAGCCTAGCCAGTGAAGAAGAAGTCAAAGCCAAGCTGTGGAATATCTGGCAAACCATGAAAACCTGTATTGAACGTGGTTACCAAAAAGAAGGCATTTTGCCAGGCGGTTTAAAACTTCGTCGCCGTGCGCCAGCACTCTATCGTCGCCTCAAAGCCGAAGGCCGTAACAACGTCGATCCATTAACCGCAATGGATTGGGTCGATTTATTCGCCCTCTCGGTAAACGAGCAAAACGCAGCAGGCGATCGCGTTGTGACTGCACCAACAAACGGCGCCGCAGGTATTATTCCTGCCGTGCTTTGTTACTACGATACCTTCGTGCAAGAAGTCGATATCGACGTTTGTGCCCGTTACCTGTTAACCGCCGCTGCAATTGGTATCTTGTATAAGAAAAATGCCTCGATCTCAGGCGCTGAAGTTGGCTGTCAAGGTGAAGTCGGCGTAGCCTGCTCGATGGCGGCTGGCGCCTTAACCGAAATTATGGGCGGCACAGTGGAACATGTTGAAAACGCGGCCGAAATCGGTATGGAACACAACCTAGGTTTGACCTGCGATCCCGTTGGCGGTCTAGTGCAAGTGCCCTGTATTGAACGTAATGCAATGGGCGCAATCAAGGCCATTAACGCCTCACGTATGGCGCTGCGCGGCGACGGTAACCACAAGGTATCACTGGATAAAGTGATTAAAACCATGATGGATACAGGTAAAGATATGCGCAGTAAATACAAAGAAACCGCCAAAGGCGGCCTTGCGGTGAACATTGTTGAGTGTTAATCCACTCAAGCTGTTAATTAACTTAAGTCTTTAGCACTGTCATGCCGCACTTAACCGTTCAAACCTAAACGATTAAGCGCGGCATTTGTTTATCTTAAAACGAGTACAACGTTTAGTTCGTCGCCTTCATTGATGAATTCACATATTGCGAAATCACTCCCGACCATGTTTTTTCAATTTCAGGAATAAGCTGCGAAAACGCTTGTTTTTCAGTCTCTCGGCGCAAATCATCGACTGCATCAGAGGTGCTCCATACCGATGCGTTTCGACTTTCCTTTGCCGTCGACTCCGCTAATCCATACAAATATTCGGTGCGTACATCAAACAGAGCCGCCGAGACGGTTGTCGTCACGCTCACTTCTTTATTTTTTAAAAACCCAAGGGAAATGACATTCAGTGGCGCAAATTGCTGCTCACCCGCATGGAAAGAGGTATCAAAGGTATAAATCAGTAAGATATCCGCTTTGAGTCTTGCCGCAGCTTCCCGCAATGATTTGATGGAATCTAACTGCTCCGGCAACAAAATACGATTTAACGGTGCAATCCCTGCCACCTGCGGCATTTTACCTAATTGAGCAAAATCGGCTTCGGTTTCGACTTCACGAGTAGTGACCACGCTGTAACGGCCTGTGCCAAAACTGCTTAAACGGTAGGATGCATAACCCGGCGCCTGAATACGTGCCACGGCAAAATGTGCAGGGAATGTTGCAGCCGCTTGCACCGACATCAGCGCATTAATATCCGAATCTGCTAAGCTGCCGATAGCCACACTGCCACCAGGCGTAGTGTAAGAAGCACAACCGCCCAACAACATTAAACTCAAAAACGCCACAAGCTTTATCTTTTTCATTATCCCTCCATTAAACACACTTCATTCCCATGAATAGAAAAATAACTTACTGTTTAAAATAAATTTTTACTATCTAATCACTAAAATACATTGTTTCAAATTATTCCTCAAAACACGACAGGCTCACTTATCCAAACAATTAAATAAACGAAATATGATGCTCTTCAAAAAGTAAATTAACCTGAACTCGGGGTAACGAGTGTCGAAAAAATCTAAATTTAACTAGGGCGTGTTGACGTTTCAGGGTTATTTTTGCAGCAATGTGGCTGGCTTTTATGCAAGGCAAAGTCCGTGCAGTGTAGTTATTCTACATAAACGGACGATAACGCGGCAGAAAAGCCAGCCAAATGCTGCCCGAAGGGTTCGTCTGGCAAGCCCTTGCTCTTACTTTCAGTCATAAGAGCCGCTCGTCATTTGAGTAAACTACACATCATTCCTCCGAGCACATGCTTGCCAGAACGAACAAAATCTAATCTCGAAACGTCAACACGCCCTAACTAAATCAATGCCATAAATGATTCTTTTGAAAGAAAAATATTTTTTCTGACTGAATGCGCAGATTTTTTGTGTATATCAAGGCGCTCTGTCGTATGCCATAGCGAGCGATGGTGAGACAGAGCAACGCAGAGAGGCCAGAAAAGATGCCTATTCAGCGGCTCTACTTATCCCGAGCTCAGGTTAAATTAGGCCAAACTCACCGATGTACACATCCGTTTTTATGAGAGCAAACAATAGAGAGTAGTGAAATAGCGGCAATTTATCGCAAAAGTACAATCTAATACCTTAATCAGGACAGATTTCTGGCGATATCCCTGATATCTTCCAAAGTGTTTTCTCAATCCAATCCCTGAAATAGGAAATGCGTGAGTAATGCTCAATCACGCCATACTTGCCTTCTTCCCAATTGGTTGACTCAGCATTTTGCCATGAGCTGACACCGATAAGACAAACTGAATCGGTGGAGACGAGATACGCTGGACCACCTGAATCTCCTGGGCCACTTATCCCCTCCAATGGTAAGGCATTCGCGTCGCGGTCAAAGATAAATTGCAGCCATTGCTCCTGCACTCCGACCACGGCATTGTGTGCCGCACGCAACTGTTTATCGGCCCCCGCAACGCCCACTAGCCCATTACCATAATCGCCACGTCCGACGAAGGTGGCGATTTTGCCCGTTTCGGTTGTGGCATGATTCAATTTAGCGAGTGTTGCATCCTCAATGGAAGAAGCCAATTGAACCAAGGCAATATCGTAGGGAAAGTGCCTCTCTTTCCAAAGTGGATGTTTTATCACGTCTTTAATCGGGTAAAAATGCGTTTTAAATTGCACCTTATTGCCGACCGTTAGCTCATTAGCCACGTGCGCCGCCGTCACAATCCATTGCTTATCGATAAGGCTGCCAGTGCCAAGCACGATTTCATCACCTTTATAAAGTCCTAAAAAGGTGACCGTCGAATTATCGCTTTGCGCCGCCGCTTGATATTTCGCGTCATCGACATCATGCCTAATAATCATGGCATTGGCGGTACTCGTTATCGCCAGTAACAGCACGAACATCCATTTCATATTGAACTCCTATCCTTGCGTATATTTATTCGCCAATATTGGGTGATGAGAATATAGAGAATGAATCATCTTTAATTTCGAGAACTTAACAGCTTTTTTTCTTTTGAGATATAGCCGCGGCGTTCAAATCATTCAGGCGCAATGGGTCAACAAGACATCCTGAATGACATCGCAATTAATCTATAGAAAATAAAATCGCGGTAAACTTGAGTTCTCCGCGCTTTTTAATATTTAACCCTAGGCTTTAACTCTGAGGTTGAATGCAAAGAGGGGCTAACGCTAAACAGCCTTATTTAAAATACAAGCTATGGAATTTAAGGTGTTCTTCAATAAAGCTCGCAATAAAGTAATAGCTATGATCGTAGCCCGCCTGCATACGCAAATCTAAGGGATAGCCTTTCGTTTTGGCGATATCACTGAGCGTGTGTGGCATTAATTGTGTTTCTAAAAAACTGTCCGCATCGCCTTGGTCGACTAAAATAGGCACTTCGCTGATCGCCAATTTGAGTAACTCACAGGCATCATATTGGCGCCAGTGCTCACGATTTTCCCCTAAATACTCGGTAAAGGCTTTAATCCCCCAAGGCGCATTACTTGGATTGCTGATAGGGCTAAAGGCCGAAATGGAGCTATATCTGTGGGGATGGGTTAATCCAATGACTAACGCGCCATGCCCGCCCATGGAGTGGCCAGAGATGGCGCGCTGTCCGGTTACGGGGAAATTCGCTTCAATCAGCGCTGGCAGCTCATGCACGATATAGTCGTACATTTTATAGTGGCGATTCCAAGGTGCTCTGGTCGCATTCACATAAAACCCTGCGCCAAGACCTAAGTCATAGGCTTTATCCGGTGCATCGGCAACATCATCACCACGAGGACTGGTATCGGGAGCGACGATAGCCATTCCCAACTGCGCCGCAATACGCTGCGCGCCCGCCTTCTGCATAAAGTTTTCATCGGTACAGGTGAGTCCAGATAGCCAATACAACACAGGCACTGATTTGTTGGCCGCCTCGGGTGGCAGGTAAATCGCAAAGCGCATCTCGCAGTTCAGCGCCTGAGATTGATGGCGATACTGTTTGTGCCAACCACCAAAACTCTTATTACAGCTGATATTTTCTATTGTCATGTCAATCCCTTTCCTGTTCACTTTCAGTGGTTAGCTTGCCGTTCAAGACCCTATCACAAGCTTAAAACACATAAGCAGCAGATAAGTCGTTAGCGGTTATCTGCTGCTGTGATGACAAAGAGCGCAATTATTTATCGAAATGGATCACGCTGCGAATGCTCTTGCCTTCATGCATCAAGTCGAAGGCTTCGTTGACTTGTTCAAGTCCCATAGTGTGGGTGATAAAGTCATCGAGCTTAAACTCACCTGCAAGGTATTGTTCAACGATTTTAGGTAATTGCGAACGTCCTTTCACGCCACCGAAGGCAGAACCTCGCCATACGCGACCTGTCACCAGTTGGAACGGACGGGTGGAGATCTCCTGCCCTGCACCCGCAACACCAATGATCACTGATTCGCCCCAGCCCTTGTGGCAACACTCAAGCGCGCTGCGCATCACATTAACATTACCGATACATTCGAAGGAGTAATCCACGCCGCCATCGGTCATCTCGACAATCACCTCTTGAATGGGTTTGTCGAAATGTTTCGGATTAATACAATCGGTTGCCCCTAATTTACGGGCAAGTTCGAATTTAGATTCGTTGATATCAATGGCAATAATCCGGCTGGCTTTTGCCATGGTCGCACCAATAATGGCCGAAAGACCGATACCACCTAGGCCGAATATCGCCACAGTCGCGCCTTCTTCCACCTTAGCGGTGTTCATTACGGCGCCCATACCTGTCGTCACACCACAACCCAGCAGACAGATCTCTTCCAATGGCGCAGTTTTATTAACCTTAGCCAATGAAATTTCAGGTAATACCGTGTATTCAGAGAAGGTAGAACAGCCCATGTAATGGAAAATGGGCTGGCCATCTTTATAGAATCGCGTGGTGCCATCAGGCATTAAACCTTTGCCTTGAGTCGCGCGGATCTTCTGGCACAGATTGGTTTTACCCGATAAACAGAATTTACATTCACCACACTCAGGCGTGTAGAGAGGGATCACATGGTCGCCCACCTGCACGCTGGTCACGCCTTCGCCCACTTGCTCAACAATACCACCGCCCTCATGGCCGAGGATCGCTGGGAACACGCCTTCTGGATCGTCACCACTTAAGGTAAACGCATCGGTATGGCACACCCCAGTCGCCACGATGCGAACTAATACTTCGCCGGCTTTAGGTAACATCACATCGACTTCTTCAATCTTGAGCGGCTGTCCCGGCCCCCAGGCCACGGCGGCCTTTGACTTGATAAACTGTGGTTTTTCGTTCGACATGCTTGTCTTTCCTTCTTTTAATCAATGGGCTTATCAATTTACGGCTTACCTCATGCCCTACTCGCTTGTAAGCATAGATTGAGGCGGACGGATAAGCTTAAAAATAGTGTGCGGTAATGCAGTCACTAGATTGTATTTATTTCCTGAGGATTGATAATCTAGCATTTTGGCAATTCATTTTTACTGAGAAGCAACAATGTACCTTTGGGATGGCATATCAGAATTTGTAGCAGTGGCCGAGGCCGAGAACTTTACCTTGGCCGCACAGCGCCTCAATGTATCCACCGCCCACGTGAGTCGGCAAGTCGGCGCGCTGGAAAATCGCCTCGGCACTAAGCTGTTTTACCGTACGACGCGCAAGGTATCGCTCACCGAAGAAGGCACGATTTATTATCGCCATTGCCGCCAATTGCAAACTGGACTAGAGGAAGCTGAGCGAGCGATTACCGATCTTAAAGACTCGCCTCAAGGGCTGATAAAACTCACCGCGCCCGTAGCCTACGGTGAAAAATTTATCATGCCGTTACTCAATGACTTTATGGTGCAGTATCCCAGTGTGGAATGTAATGTTGACTTGACCAACAGAACCTTAGATTTGATTGAGGGCGGCTATGATTTAGCCATTCGCCTTGGCAAACTCGCCGACTCCAGCCTAATGGCCAAACCCTTGAGTAGCCGCACCCATTATGTGGCCGCCTCGCCCAGTTATGTTGAAAAATACGGTGAGCCCCATACGCTTTCGGAGTTAAATCAACATAATTGTCTGATCGGGAATCACAATTACTGGCGCTTTATTGAACATGGCCGCGAGCGCAATATTAAGGTACGCGGCAACCTTATCTGCAACAGCGGCTATGCCCTGCGGGATGCGGCGTTAAAGGGCATAGGGATAGTACAACTCCCTGATTATTATATTGAAGAAGATATTCATGCAGGCAAACTTATCTCCTTCCTCGACGCACACCGCGAAGCCAAAGAAGGCATTTGGGCGCTCTACCCCCAAAATCGTCATCTGAGCGCCAAAGTGCGGGTTTTAGTGGATTATTTAGCTGAAAAACTGGCGAGCAGCTAACTCACAACAATTAATCCAATATGAGTGACAATCATCTCGCTGTCGTCAGACGCCCCACCTGTTTAGCGCCAGTTTTCCCTGAGGGTGTAATACAACATACCTAGGGCCAGTGCCTGATTACCAAACCATTCATTCAGCGGGATCCGGATATGACGCATGGCGGCGAAGAGATCGAACTCTCGCATTTGACCATCAATCGCCTGCCCCATGATCTCGGCCATGATATGGGAAGTTGCCACGCCATGGCCCGAATATCCCTGACAATAGAAGATATTCGGAGTAATTTTGCCCAACTGGGGAATACGGTTAATCACTATCCCCGCCATGCCAGCCCAGGCAAATTCAATGTCGACGCCCTTTAACTGGGGGAAAGTACGTTCAATCGCCGGGCGCAGCTCGGCGGCAACGTTTTTAGGATCGCGGCCGCTGTAATTGGTGCCACCGCCAAACATCAAACGGTTGTCGGCAGTTAAGCGGTAATAATCCAGCACGAAGCGGCAATCATACACGGCCAAATCCTGCGGATTAAGTTGCTTAGCTAACTCAGCCGGCAATTGGGCTGTCGCACAATTGCCAAGGGAGGCAGGAAATAACATGCCCCGTAGCTTGGGACGGCCCAATTTGTGGTAGGCATTGCCCGCGATGAGCACGCTGTTTGCCTTTACCCTTCCCTTTGGCGTGAGCACGGTTGCAAGCTCTCCTTGCTGAATATCCAGCACCTGTGAATGTTCAAAAATCTTAGCGCCCAATGAAGCCGCGGCTCGAGCCTCACCAAGGCATAGATTTACCGAATGCAGATGCATATTGCGCCGATTGACTAAACCGCCGTGGTACAAGGGCGAGGCTAAATAGGTGGGCATCTCCTGCTCAGGCACTAAGGTCATAAACTCCCCCATGCCACGGCGATTAGCCTCGTCGAACATTTGCTGTAACTCTGCCATATGTGTGGGGCGATAGGCCGTCTGGATATGACCAAATTTTAAATCACAATCAATGTTGTACTTCGCCACTCTACTTTTGATGATATCGTGCCCACGCCAGCGAAGATCCCACACATAATCCTCAGCATCCTGACCAAGATGACGGCGTAATTGCTTGGTCATCGCTGCATCGCCAGATAGGCTTCCGGTCACTTGACCACCATTACGGCCAGTCGCGCCCCAAGCAATTTTATTTGCCTCTAATAATGCGACCTTGTAGCCTTTTTCAGACAACTCAACCGCTGTTGCAACCCCAGTAAACCCGCCGCCGATAATGGCAACATCTACACGAAGATCACCTTCAAGTTCTGGATAATCAGACTCTTGCTTAATAGTGGCATTGTAATAAGAGGCGCAGCGTTTGGCTGACATAGGGTTTCCTTACACGATGTTATTATGATTTTTCGTTTAATATTTTTTACAAACGTTCAGAATTTTTGAGTATAACGAAGCTATTATCATGGTCAACAGAAGAATGCCCCCTGACAGGGAAATAAGCGAGTTTGGCAAAACAACTTAAGCCATTGGATTAACGAGGTTAGTGACTTAAGCTAGGCACCACCCGCTAGGATGGTAATAGAATTGACCCTGCGTTATTGTCTCAAGGGTAATCGCCATCAGAAAGACGCATTTCACAAAGATTTATTTAACAATGACCTATCAGGAGAAACTATGCCGCAGGATATACAACCTCAAACAACTGATGTTCTGCCCTTTTCTCAAGCCTGTGAAAATAATAAAACGCCTATTCTTGCGGTATTAAAAACCGCTTTTGCCAATACCAAACAAGTACTTGAAATCGGCAGCGGCACTGGGCAACACGCCGTTTATTTTGCAGCGAATCTCCCTCAACTTTTTTGGCAAACGAGCGATCAAGCGCAATATCTTGAGGACATTAGTGCAAGATGTTTACAACAAGGTCATCAACTTGGCGTTCATAATCTTGGCTTACCTATTACACTTGATGTATCACTACCTTGGCCTATCAACGGCCCCCATATCGATGCAGTATTCAGCGCCAATACCTTACATATTATGAGTAAACCCAAGGTGGAAGCATTTTTTAATGGCTTAGGTGAGTATTTACCACAGCTCAACTCCCTATGCCTGTACGGGCCTTTTAACTATCAAGGTCACTATACCAGCGACAGCAATCGGCGATTTGATGACTTATTAAAACAAAGAGATAGTGAAAGCGGTATTCGAGATGTTGAATGGATTGTCACCCTTGCCCAAGCCCAAAACTTAACCTTAGTTGAAGATATCGCCATGCCCGCCAACAATCGCTTGCTGCATTTTAAACATTTATTGGCGTAAGGCGCTCAATCCTGAACCCAAGATTCGCATCAGTGAAGCATAAGGATGCTGTGACTACTTACACTTAAACCATTATACATAGGCCCTCAAACTATACTGATAATAAGCAACAACTCAGCCACGCACGCAATTACGGCCATCAGATTTAGCTTCATACAGGGCTTTATCCGCTCTGCTAAACAAGGTTTCTGCATCATCGCCCTTTTGCAAAGAGGCTAAGCCAATCGACACCGTAATGGCGCCCAATGAGAGTTTTTTATCTTTGCCTATGGCTAAGCGCCGCTCGGAGATCCGCTCCCTCAAAGTCTCGGCCACTTGCAGCGCATCATGAAAATGGGTATTAGGCAGTAACACCACAAATTCCTCACCGCCGTAACGGGCGACAAAGTCATCACCACGCACACATTGTTTTAAAGCCAGCGCAACATAAGCCAAGACTTTGTCGCCAATTTGATGCCCATAGGTGTCGTTAAATATCTTAAATCTGTCAATATCCACAAGTAATAAACTACAACGGGTTTGTTGTTCCTCCGCACGATGGATATGGTCCTGAATGGCAATTTCGTAAGCTCGGCGGTTATGTAACGAAGTCAATTGATCTGTCATTGCTGCCAGACTTAAATTCTCCATTTCTGTTTTTAAATTTTGTACTTCTTGCCCCATGGCATTGAGACTCTGCTCCATGGCTTGGTTATTGACCAATAGATTCTGCATTTCATCAATCACCCCATCGACCAATTGATTTAACGTATTCACATCGGGCGTTGATTGCAGTTGCAATCCAAAATCCGCCAAGGTGCTTGTAAATGCTTCCGTCCCTTGGGTTAACTGAGTAATTTTACTGATGAGGGAGTTAATCAATATCTGGGTTTCAATCTGGACATTTTCGATAACTTCAGGGGACTTTTCTTGGATAAAATTCTTGTACAGGCTGGTATTCACTTCTTTGGTAAATACCACGTTGTTAGCAAGAAAACCATCGATAGCACGATTCAAATCAAGATTCGACTGGGCAAAATACTCATACCAAACGGTGTAGTTTTCTGGCGTAACAGGTATATCGAGCGCAGACATTTGCGGTACAGCTAAACGTAAAATTTGAGCCGCTGAATCGAGCTCTTTATTTGCTGCAGGAAAAGACATGAATCATGCATCCATGAGTTGTTATAATTTTGTATAACTTAAGTTAACTCAACTGCTTCGTTTTGGATACTGGGTAAAATGATTATTATGATGGCGCGCAAAAACAAAAAGAGGATGTTGCCATCCTCCTTTAATTTTTTATGTTATGCCAAAAGCGGCTCAACCTCGGCAGCGGGCAAAAATATCCAATTCAGGCTGATAAACCTGAGTTTGAACATTCATTAATCCCAATAGGCTATCGAATAAATTGTCATGGGAAAAGCCGCCCTTTTCGGCTTCTTTGGCAAGACAGGCCATATTCAAATGATTGTCTTGACTAAAATCCTCAGAAAACCAAGCCAGCATAGGAATACTCGTTTGCTCAATGGGCGCAATGCTGTAAGGGGCGCCATGCAAATACATTCCTTTTTCACCCAAAGACTCGCCATGATCGGATAGATAGAACATGGCAGTATCAAATTTTTCTTGCTGTTGTTTAAGCTTATTGACGACTTCACTGATGATGTAATCGGTATACAAAATAGTATTGTCGTAGGTATTCATTAACTCCTCAGTGCTGCAATTTTGGATATCGCTACGTGGGCAATCCGGGGTGAATTTACGGTGCTCTGGCGGATAACGGAGATAATAAGTCGGTCCGTGACTGCCAATAATGTGTAACGCAATCACAGTATCTTTTTGCTCGGCGTTAGCTAATGCTTCATCAAGTTTGTTCAACAAAACTTGATCAAAGCAATATTGACCGGAGCACAACTCAGGATCGCTCTTTAAATCGATAGTGATGTTCTCAACCTGATCGCACACGCCTTTACAACCCGAGTCATTATCAAACCATTGCACCTTAATCCCGCCATGATTCAGTACATCAACGGCCGTGTCTTGGGCATAGGCACGGCGGGAATCATAGTCATCGCGTCCCATGCGGGAAAACATGCAAGGCAGCGATACTGCGGTTGCCGTCCCACAAGAATGGCTATCCTTAAAGACCAGTAATCCTTGCCCCTGAGTATGGGCGTTAGTCGGTTTATCATAACCATAGTATTGATAGTTCATCGAACGAGCCGTTTCCCCAACCACCAGCACTAATAAATTGGGCTTACCGTTGGCATTGGGACTGACATTTTTTGCATCCAAGCCAAGCTGTTCATATTTGATTGGTGTTTGTAGGTAATGCACATTGATGTACTTAGCCGCCGCACCAATAAAATAGGTCGGCACGATATAACGCTTAATCTCATCATTATTGCGGCCAAAGGAAGCGTAGTCTTGGAAATAGAAGAAAGCGATAATCCCAAGCCCTGCTAACATCGCCAGCATAAACAAAACTTTATGTAGCAACTCTTTGAAAAATGGCTTGTATTGGATATCAGCTTTGTAAATCAAATAGGCTGGCAAAATCCCCGTAAGCAGCATATTGAGTATGGAAGCAAAATTGACATACATCAGCGCTTCAGCGCTGTTGGTTTGAAAGGTGTTTTCAATCATGCCGTAATCAAACACGATATTGTATTTTAAGGCCGCAAAAAACACGCTAGATGATAATAAAGTGAGGATGATAAAAAAGGGCTTTAGCAGATACTTCACTGTAAACAGCGAAAACACAAAACTCAGCGCAAAGATCAAAAATAACGGCATACTGGCGATAAAAACCGGATCGACATCAGGTTGTTTTTCAATGCCTTTTTTGATAATTTCAAACAGTGGGATATTAAAAACGCAAACGTAAAATACTGCGGTGATAAAAGTGAAACGATTCACGGTTAGGGTTTTAAATCTCGTCAGCACTGGTTATGGTCTCTCAAATCAATAGTGAGCCGAAGCTAACTTAGTTTTCTTAAGGCAATCTTATGCCCTACAATTTGCGCCATCTTAGCAAGTCGTCAGATTCTCCTCAATTAAATAATCTTTATAATTAACAAGTTATAATGCAGATTAAAAAAACGGCCGAATCTGAAGGCATTCGACCGTTTTTGACTCCCCAACCTATAGGGACTTGCTCGGAACTAACCCCAGCTTGTTAATTTACTGCGGTAACAAGTGCGATTATTTTAACTGCTGTAATAAGTAGGCAAACGCCATTGAATTTAGTTCCGCAGCCTGATTATTATCTGCAGCCCCAGAATGCCCACCTTCGATATTTTCATAGTAAAGCACATCAATACCCATATCCTTCATCTTAGCCACCATCTTGCGGGCGTGCCCTGGATGTACCCTGTCGTCACGGGTTGAGGTGGTAAAAAACACCTTAGGATAATGCACGTCTTTATGCAGGTTATGGTATGGCGAGTAAGTTTTTATGTAGGCCCATTCCTCTGGAACATCAGGATTACCGTACTCCCCCATCCAACTTGCGCCAGCGAGTAACTTATTGAAACGGTACATATCGAGTAAAGGCACTTGGCATACCACGGCATTATAGAGATCGGGACGACGGGTAAAGGCGGCGCCCATCAGCAAACCACCGTTACTGCCGCCTTGAATGCCTAGATGCTTGCTCGAGGTGATCTTACGGGCGATCAAATCCTCAGCGATGGCCTCAAAGTCCTCGTAGGCCTTATGACGATTCTGCTTAAGCGCCGCTTGATGCCACGCAGGACCATACTCGCCGCCACCTCGGATATTGGCCAGTACATACACACCGCCCTGCTCTAACCAGTTTTTACCAATGGTAGCTGAATACGCTGGGCGAAGAGACACTTCAAATCCGCCATAACCATAAAGCAGTGTTGGATTGCTGCCATCGAGCTTAAGATTTTTTGCCATCACCACAAAATAAGGCACTTTGGTACCATCCTTTGAGGTGGCAAAATATTGCTCGGTTTTAAATTTATCCGCCGCAAACTGCTGAGGCATACCTTTGATTTTTTGAGGTTTAAGCGCCTTAGCATTGACGGTATACAGGCTCGATGGCTCAAGGAAGCTAGTGTAGTTGACAAAGAAATCGTCACTGTCACGCTCCATATCCATCACAGTTAGCGCGCCGTTGGCCTCAAAGGGCACTGGCGTGCTTTGCCATGCGCCTTTTTCATCTTGCTCGTAGCGAACCAGCTTGCTCTTCACGTTATCGAGCCAATTAACAAAAATCGCGCTCTTACTGAAACTTAGCTGCGCGATAGATGCTGTTGGGGTTGGGCTCACAAATTCAGTGAAGGAGACTTTTTGGGCAATTAGATCGGCCACATTAGCGAACACCACAGCGCCTTGGCTGAATGTCGCTGCAGGCGTTGCTAAGTCACTCTTGAGCTCAATAAACAATTTTCCTTGGAAATAGCCTTTAATCTCGGCATCTTGTGGGATTGGCAGCTTAGTCAGTTTTCCGTCTTGATAAACATATTGGGTAGCGGTGTAAAAGGTATGTGCTTCTGTGACTAGGCTCAGCGGGGTTTTATCGTCGAACATCACCCAACCCGATACCGCGACAGAGGTTTTATCCCCACTAAAAATCGTCTTAGCGTTGGTAAGTGGGGTACCACGTTGCCATAACTTCACCACGCGGGGGTAACCCGAGTCCGTCATGCTTTGGCCATCGCCAAAGTCGGTGCCGACAAATGCATGGTCTTTATCTATCCAACTTAGGCTAGATTTCGCTTCTTTTAAAAAGAATGGCTTATCTTTTGCTGGCACAAAATCTTTAGTGGTTAAATCAAATTCACGCACTTCCACCGCATCGGCGCCGCCACGGGATAAAGACACAAAACAACGTTGATTATCGGGATATTGGCAATCAATGCTCTTAAATACCCAGTTAACCGATTCCAACTTACCTAAAGCATCGACATCAAGCACGGTTTCCCACTTGGGTTGCGCCTTTGTGTATTCTTCCATGGTCGTGCGGCGATAAATCCCCCGGACATGGGTATCGTCCTTCCAAAAGTTATACAGCTTGTCGCCGATGTGGGTGGCGTAAGGAATACGCTCTTTGTCATTGAGGATAGCGAGGCTATTTGCGACTAAGGTATCAAACCCTTTGAACGCTTTAATTTCAGCGGCAGAAGCGGCATTTTGGGCTTTAACCCATTCCATAGGCTTGGCGCCTTCAACCTCTTCAAGCCAAATATACTTGTCTTCTTGCGCGTGAACTTGAGCAGTCATAGTGAGCACACCTGCGATGCACCAAGGCAGTAATTTACGATTCATGTTATTCCTTTTTAAACAGAGCCCTTAAACATAGTCCTTAAACAGAGCCCTTAAATTGATTCCATCTTAATTTCTGCTCTACATTACCTTAATTGATTTTCAGTTCAACTTTTAATCCAACAAGAATGTAACAAAAGATAAGATATTGTAATCACGGATGATTAATCGAGAATGAATCGAAAATATTCAAGATGTTGTGTCATAAAAAAAGCGCCCATCGGGGCGCTTTAATCGTGACTTAATGAGCTACATAAATGTGCAATTAAAACTCTTGGTTCATCCGCGTCAGCATGTTCAGCAGCACGCTGCGCTCCTCCGCACTCATTTTAGCAGTGAGATCGGTCGTTAATTGCAAATGCAGCGCATCATGCTCAAGAAATAGTGCTTGGCCCTTTTCGGTTAACTCGACCAGAATCGAGCGCCTATCGGTTTCGTGCGGGCGGCGCACAACCCATTGGGATTCGACCATCTTATCGATTTGCACCGTAAGCGTGCCAGTCGTTACCCCAATTTTATCAGCAAGTTCCTTCATCCGCATCGCGCCGTGCACTCCCAATAATTCAATGGTGTGAACCTGTGATAGGCTAAAACCCTTATCACGCACGATAGCATGCTCCCAAGATGATAATTTTTCATAAAACTCAATAATCACATGGTTTAACGCCTGATCCGTGGAATGGACGGCCGAGGCTGATAGAGCATCATGCTGCGGTGCAACTGTCATTAGGCTTCCTTAGCGACACACTCACGTTGACGACAAGTATGCAGCTCAATAGTAATATGGGATAACTCAGGGAACTTAGTCAGTAACTGATTAAAATAACTGGCTTCTTTCGGTGAGTGGGACACTATGGATAACATAATAGCATGGTGATCGGCACTCACGCGCCAAATATGTAAATCGGCGACTTGGTGATCAGGCACCGCTTCAATGGTTTCGCGCACTTTACGCTGTAACGCAGCATTTACCCCGCCGTCGAGCAAAATTGGACTCGTTTGCTGAATCAATCCCCATGACCAGCGACTGATAATAATTGCCCCTACAATCCCCATAATCGGGTCGAGCCAGGTTAAGCCCATATATTTACCGAATAAGAGTGCGGCAATCGCCAGCACTGAGGTTAATGCATCGGCTAATACGTGAAAATAAGCCGCTCTCAGGTTGTGATCATGCCCCGAATGCCCATGGGAATGTCCATGTGCGTGGTTGTGTGAATGGTTATCATGGTCATGGTCATGGTCATGGTCATGGTCATGGTCATGGTCATGGTCAGCAGCATGATGATCGTGCCCATGGCAGCAATGATTATCTTGATGAGCCTTATGGTCATCGTTCTCATCATCATGATCATGTGCGTGAGTGTTGCCATGAGAGTGACCGTGTGAATGTCCATGGTCGTGGGAGTGATGGTCTTTCAACAGGAACACGCTTAATACGTTCACACTTAATCCAATCAAGGCCACGAAAATGGCCTCATTAAAGTGAATATTCTCAGGGTTTATCAAACGCATCCCTGATTCGATAAGCATGATAAGTGCAACCAGTCCTAAGGCGATGGCGCTGGTATAACCGCCAAGGACACTCACTTTACCGGTACCAAAGGCAAAGGTTGGATCATTGGCATGCTTACGGGCATAGGAATAGGCAAACAGCGTAATCATAAAGGCGGCGGCATGAGTGCCCATATGCCAACCATCGGCCAGCAATGCCATAGAGCCGTATATCGTGCCCGCCACAATCTCGGCCACCATAGTGATAACCGTTAAATACAGCACATAACGGGTATTTTTTTCGCCATCAGTATTTTGTGTAGAGAATCCATGGGGATGTTGCCATTGGGCGATGGAGTGTCCAACGCCATGACTTGGCTGCGACATTGTTGTTGAAGGGGTTATTTTCATTATTCTTTCCTACGTTCCCTGCCCTTATCTGACCGATTTGGACAAAAGTACCTGTGGTGTTTGATGATGTCTGCCAACATTTTAGTTTGAAAATCAAAATATATAAATATCAAAATAATCATTTTTCAAACTATTTGCAGAAATATTGCCGACAATCACGAGATGTTAAAACGGACAGATACGGAAAACGGCGGAGTCTAGAAACACAAAGGCGCTTAAATCAACCGATTTAAGCGCCTTAACACAGGATTTGATTAGAATGCGGTATCAGAACATAGATACGAAGAATGCACTGAAAAATAAAGCAATTACAACTGTAGTACCTAGCGCCATTTTAAGTTCGGTGTTCATATTCACTCTCCTAGTGGGTATGAACCCATTATTATCAAGCCTGCGATAAATGCCTATATTGAGATAGTTATTTTGTGAGCAAGACCTAAATTATCCTGTACTTTTCACATCGCGTTTAATGGTGACGTGATACAGCTCACACCACGCAACCTCACCTAGCGCACATCAACTCAAAAATCAAGGCATAGCAATTCGCTTATTCGATTAACATTAAGACTCGATTAACAATGATTTTTGTTATAATGCCGGCATAATTCATTGACCGAGATAATCCTATGTCACAATTGTTACACACAATGATCCGCGTTGGTAACTTAGAGCGCAGTATTAATTTTTACACTCAAATACTTGGTATGAAGCTGCTACGCACCTCAGAAAACCCAGAATACAAATATTCTTTAGCCTTCGTGGGCTACGGTGAAGAGTCAACAGGCCAAGCGGTGATTGAATTGACCTATAACTGGGGCACTGAAAAATACGATCTCGGCACAGGCTTTGGCCATATCGCCATTGGTGATGAAGACATTTATGCTCGTTGTGAAGCCATTGCCGCCGCAGGCGGTAAAGTGACACGCGCGCCTGGCCCTGTTGCGGGTGGCACCACCGAAATCGCCTTTGTGGAAGACCCTGACGGCTATAAGATTGAATTTATTCAAATGAAATCGGCAACCCAAGGTTTAGGTTAAACCTATTCTCTTCCAACGTCTGATATAAAAACGGCGCTTGCGGTGTATGCAAACGCCGTTTTCTTTGCTCGTTGATAAATGCCAACACTACAGATTATCGCTTGCCCTCGGCGGCCATCGCGATACGGCTGCTGCGCTTCTTCTGCCAAATGGGTAAACGCCATGCGAGCAACAAACCAAAACCGAGGATATACAGACTCGGTTCGATGATTTCGGATTTGACCGACCAATAAAAATGGATCGGTGCTAGTATCGCCACGACATACACTCCATTGTGCAGCGTTTGCCAACGGCGGCCCATTTTTCGCATTAAGACCTTAAATGAGGTAATCGCTAAGGCGCTCACAATCACATAAGCCACAGCACCAACTAAAATATAAGGCCGTTTCGCCACCTCGCTGAAGAATAACTCCCAGGCAAACAGCAGATCTAAACTGAAAAACGCCACAATATGCAGAGTGGCATAGGCAAACACATACAGGCCGACAAGCCTGCGAGTCTGCATTAACCAACCTAACTTAAATCTCTTGGCAATAGGTGAAATCAGTAGTGTTGCCAGTAGCGCATTGAGTGCGCCAATTCCAGTAAAGTGGATAATATGCTGCACAGGGTCGCCGCCCGCACGCCCCGACAGCACAGTAAAAACCAACCAAGTAATCGGGATAAGCCCAATCAAATGAAAGACTAACTTTACCCAGAGCAGCTGTTTTGGCGTGACTCTTAACGCCGTGATGTTGAACATAAGACTCCTACTCTTTTCCCCTTTAATGGCGCTAACCATTATCTCGCTAGACAGATATTGCAACAGGCGCAATCGATTGCGCCTAGAATACGGTCGCCGAATGGGTTAATAAAACTGCCTCAAATCCATGCCGTCATATAAAGAGGCCACAAACTCGCCATAGCCATTAAAAGGCAATGTATCGATGCGCTGCGCCGAGAATAACCCACCTTCACCGATGCGCCGCTCACTCGCCTGTGACCACCGGGGATGATCGACAGCTGGGTTCACATTGGCATAAAACCCGTACTCATGGGGTGCGAGTTGATTCCAGCTGGTGGGTGGCTGCTTGTCCATCACCCGAATACGCACAATGGATTTAATGCTCTTAAAACCATATTTCCACGGCACCACTAACCGAATTGGCGCGCCATTTTGCGGCGGCAGGGTTTTACCATACAGCCCGACGGACATCAGCGTCAGTTCATTCATCGCCTCGGTAATGGTTAAGCCTTCCACATAGGGATAATGAATGCCACCGCCCATTAAACGGCTTTTTTGTCCTGGCATTTGCTCGGGATCGAAGGCGGTCTCAAAAGCGACATATTTTCCCTTGCTGGTTACGCCCACTTTTTTCAATAACGCCGCAAGAGGAAACCCTACCCAAGGGATCACCATCGACCAAGCTTCAACACAGCGCAGTCGATAAGTACGCTCTTCAAGCGGAAACAGCTTGGTTAGATCCTGGTAATCAAGTGTCATGGGGCGCTCAACTTCCCCTTCAATACGCAATTGCCAAGGGTCGACTTTATACTGCTGCGCATTATCAGACGGGTCTTGTTTGCTGGTACCAAACTCATAAAAGTTATTATGAGTTGTGACCTTATCAAATGGTGTAAGCTCCTCACCCTGACCAAAGCGCGCATTGGCCTCAAAAGTCAGTGGCGTGGTGATAAAGCTGGTTTTGGGCTGATCACCAAACAGATCGAATAATCCAGCCTGCACATAACCTGGGATACTGGCACCAATCGCACCTAACCCCATGGCTTTCACTATGTGGCGGCGTGCCTTAAAGACCGACTCAGGAGTAACTTGATTGTCTTGTATATGCCAGCGTGCTTTTTTCAAAATACCCGGTGTAAAACGTGATTGATTAGCCAATGGACACCTCTGCAGAAATAAAATGTTATGTACCGGCTTTTGCTAACGCTAAGCTCTCACCCATAAAGCTCAGGTAAATTAACCTGTGTTGATAAGCTTAGGGATATAGACACAGAAAACCGCAAAAAAATTTCATCCCTCACACTATATCAACCTAAGCGACTAAGTCTTGCTCATTTGAGTCATCAGCTAAACAGATTGTTTATTAAAGCACTTGAAGCCTTTCTAGGGGCATGCGACCCTAGGCGCCATCGCAAAAGGAGTGCTAGTAAGATGCCATTTTCTCAATCTTTTTCCCTCGCCCAGATCATCGGCCTAATCGCCGTGGCCTTTTTAGGACTGTTAATCGGTGCCCTACTCAATCAACGTCTCACCCGTTCTCGCTGGCAACAGTTTAAGGACGAGTTAGAACAAGAAATGCGCCAAGTGAACGAAGATGCAGAGCTTTCCCTCGCGCAGCAGCAAATCTTAGTGGATGATAAAGATAGCCAACTCCGTCAATGCCAGCAGCGCCTAGAGCAAAAAATCGAACATCTAGGCAAAGCCGAGGCCTTAGCCGAGCGAGTGCCGAGTTTAGAGCAGCAATTAAACGATAGTCATCGCCGTCAACTCGAATTACAACTGGCGTTGTCTAAATCCAATGCCCTACAACAAACCATTCAGGCCAAAGCGGATGCCCAGCAAGAATCACTGCGGGAAAAGATCGCCACCCTTGAAAGTGCCGAAGTACGTCTGCAAACCCAATTTGAAAATCTCGCCAACCGTATTTTCGAAGAGCGCAGCGAAAACTTTAAACACCAAAACGCCAATCAATTAGAAGGCGTACTTGGGCCGTTAAAGCAACAGTTAGAAGGTTTTAGGCAGCAAATCCGCGAATCCTATAACCATGAGCAATCCGAGCGTAGTGCACTCAAACATCAATTAGAGCACTTGCGTGAGCTCAACTTAAAAATGAGCCAAGATGCCATTAACCTGACAAAAGCCCTAAAAGGCGATAATAAGCAGCAAGGCAACTGGGGCGAAGTGATTTTAGACCGCGTGCTGCAAGAAAGCGGCCTGCGCGAAGGCCACGAGTACCATACCCAACAGGATCTCAAAGACGACAGCGGCAAACGCTTTAAGCCCGATGTCATCGTGCATTTGCCTGAAAATAAAGACGTGGTGATCGATGCTAAAATGTCGCTTGTCAGCTACGAGCGTTATTTTAATAGTGAAGATCCGCTGGTGCGTGAGCAAGCCATCAATGAGCACGTTTTATCGATCCGAAATCATATTAAGGGATTGAGTCAAAAGGATTATCAGCGTTTACACGGGCTTAAAAGCTTAGATTATGTGCTGATGTTTATCCCCATCGAGCCCGCGTTTTTGCTGGCTTTAGAGCATGACCCAAGCCTTGTTAACTTTGCCCTTGAGCAAAATATTATGCTGGTCAGCCCAACCAACCTCTTGGTTGCCCTGCGTACCATCAATAATATCTGGCGTTACGAGTATCAAAACCAACACGCCCAAACCATTGCCAAACAAGCAGGCCGGATCTACGACAAACTCTGCGGCTACCTCGACGATATGGAAAAACTTGGCCGCGCTTTAGATAACGCCGAGAAAACCTATCACAGTGCCATGAATAAATTATCCTCTGGCAAAGGCAATTTGGTACGTCAAGCGCATTTAATGCAGCAACTGGGTGTTGATACCAGCAAACAACTCGATAAGATGTTACTTGAGAAGGCGCTCAATGAAGCCTTAGACGACAGTGATATTGATGAAACCAGCGAGTTCGAAAACGATAGCTCAGCTAAAACAACTGAACACCAAACCAGGGTAACAAAAATTGAGGATGCCACCGCACTCGAACAACTCAACACCCAAACGCAGCAAAACGCCTAAATCACTATTAATCCTGAATCGATAGGGAAAAATCGATTGTAACCTTGATGCCCGGAGGCAAGTTCTGCATGTGCAACCCATTCACAAAGATGGTGTTATCCAGCGCAATTATTATCGCAGGTGCATTTAATGCCTCTGCGGCTTTTGCTTTAACGTCGACCCAAAAGACTTTTCTTGAGGCTGAAAAAGCCTTGAAGAAACAAGACTATGCAACCTATAAGCCCCTGCGTGCTAAGTTAGGTGAATATCCGCTGGCGATCTACTTAGACCATGATATCGATATAGGTCGGCTCAATGATTTACGCGGTAATGACGCTAAGTTTTTGATAGATAAATATCAAACAACACCAATGTACCAAAGACTGCGTTCGAAATATTTATTGAATGCTGGTAGCCAAAAGCGCTGGAACGATTTTCTGACGCTGGCTCAAGATGCGCCAACCGATGTCAGGCTACAGTGTTATTTTTATGAGGCAAAACTTGCCAAAGGTGAAACCCAAACCGCCTATACCGCCGCGCAGTCGCTATGGGTCTATGGTGATTCCCGTCCGAAAGAATGTGATCCTCTGTTCAATGCTTGGACCAAAGCTGGCAAGCGCACTCAAGAGGTGATTTGGGCACGGATGTTAGTGAGCTTCGATGAAGGCCAAACCAGTCTTTTGAGCTTTCTATCGCAAAAAATTACGGTCCATAGCGCCGAAGCAAAACGCTTAGTCGCCGTTTTTAAAGATCCCAATAGCCTGCGCCATACTGAAAAATTTAAAGACAAAAATCCTATTGTTGGCGATATCGTTGCTGCTGGGTTAAAACGCCTTGCCCGTAAAGATCTCGACCAAGCCATCGATTTATATACTCGGTATCAAAAAGCCAAACGTTTTAGTCCCGCGCAAGATCTACAGCTGCAAAAGTATCTGGTGCGCCGTGTATTGATTGAGCAGGATGATAATTTTAAAGACTGGGCCGATAATCTGCTGCCAGAGATGAAAAGCGACGATATGTTCGAACGTCGTTTACGTTGGGCGATTCGCGAGCAGGACAGCACCCATATTGCCCGCTACTTAGATTTATTATCACCTGAAGCTCAAGCCAAAGAGCGCTGGCAATATTGGCTGTATCGCACCAATGCCAAACACGCCCCAGAAAGCGCCACCAAAGCCCTAGCGGCCGTTAGCAATGAGCGCGGCTTTTATGGTTTTGCCGCCTCACAATTATTGAATAAGCCCGTATCGCTAAATCAAAGTCCTGAGCCAGTTATCAATGGGAACAGTCCAAAACTCGAAGATGATTTGGGTTTTGTGCGCGTACAGGAGCTGATGGCGCTCGATCGTTATTTCGATGCCCGCTATGAATGGGTGGCACTGCTCAAACGCAGCAATAATGACATGCGTGCTCGTTATGGCCGTTATGCCCATGATCAAGGCTGGTATGACTTTGGCGTCGAAGCCAGTATTCAAGGCAAACTTTGGGACGACATCCCTCTACGGTTCCCAATGGCGCATCAATCAGGCTTCGAACATGCGAGCAAAAAGCACAAAGTTAATATCGATGAAATCCGCGCCATTAGCCGACGCGAAAGTGCGTTTTTCCTCTATGCAACGTCTGGCGTTGGTGCCCGCGGTTTAATGCAGATTATGCCCGCGACCGCCAAGGCCACAGCAAAAAAACACGGTGCTAAATACAACGATCCAAAGGATCTCTACAGTGCCGAACTTAACTTAAACTTAGGCAGCGCCTATTACGCCCAATTATTGAAGGAGTTCAATCAAAACCGCGTATTAGCCACAGCCGCTTATAACGCAGGCCCATCAAGGGTTCGCCGCTGGTTATCGGAATCAAATGGTCAACTCGATGCGATGAGTTTTATCGAGTCTATTCCCTTCACCGAAACCCGTGAATATGTACAAGCCGTGTTAAGTTATCGCTTGATTTACGAAGCGCAAAAACAACAGCCACAGCCTTTATTTAACGAGGCTGAGCTGAAATTCCATTACTAAGGACAAGACTAAATGTAATAAAGGTGGCAAAGGCCACCTTTATCGCATTCACTAACATAATACCGTTTCAAATTCATACCGTTAAGCTATGTATATAAAATCAGCAAACGCACATCACTCAGGCAAACTTATTTGCACTTAGCACTATTAAATGCGAATAATTAGCAATTAGTCATTATCCATGCGTTGTTACATG
Source organism: Shewanella sp. DNRA4 (assembly GCF_012843185.1). Classification (NCBI taxonomy): domain Bacteria; kingdom Pseudomonadati; phylum Pseudomonadota; class Gammaproteobacteria; order Alteromonadales; family Shewanellaceae; genus Shewanella; species Shewanella sp. DNRA4. The sequence continues at coordinate 42,217 of NZ_JABAIP010000010.1, read as the reverse complement.
CTCAAGCTCAGCGGTTTATCCTTAAGTTGCGAATACCAACCCTTCGTTTGCCCTCACACTAAACACATTCATGGTTATGAAGCACTCGCCCGTTTCTACCTTGAGCAAGGTCAAGCCATCGCTCCTAATCTGGTATTTGAGCAGTTACACGAAAACAGCGATGCACTTGCTTCAATCGAGTTTCAGGCCAAAGCCTTTCAGCTTAAACACGCCCCCGCTGAACAAAGCTTGTTTGTGAATGTCGATCCCCATGCAGCTAACGGCGTGCATACCCAAAAGTTACTCGACCTATTCTCCAGTCACCCGCAAGTCACAGTAGAGATTATTGAGAATACCTGCATTAATGACGCCGAGCTTGCCAATCAACTGTTTCATCAATTTAAAGCAGCCAATATTAACGTGGCACTTGATGATATCGGTGCGCCCCACTCCATGCTGTCGGTCGATTTAATGATGAATGTGGATTACCTGAAGTTTGATCGTCACTGGCTAAATTTAGTTGCCGAACCTCACGGTATCGCACTACTCAGTGCATTGATTGAATTTGGCAAACGCACTGGCAAACAATGCATCCTCGAAGGCATAGAAACCGAAGCCCAGCTCCAGCTAGCCCGCGAGCTGAATGTCGATCTAGTACAGGGATTTTTATTTAAACCTTGGTTTATCCGCCCAGAGCAAAGCGAAAAGTTAATTTGTTAGGAAGAATAAAGTGTTATACAAAAATGGCAGAGTGCGTATTGGTTTGCCGCCATTAATAATGTTAAGGGTTCTTCGAATTTTATAGTCACATAGTGCAGATATTGATTGTCATTGTTTTTCCAGCAACGCAGCCAAAGCTGAATCGAATATGGCATTAATACATTGCCACTACTTCCCCAGTGACACGCCGCCTATTTAACAAGAAGTATCCCTATAGACTCGACGGCGGTATCTGCAACACATGGAAGTGTAAATGCCACGTTCACATGGCCAATGATGTTCCCAACATCATAGTGGCATTTCCCATATCCCTATGGAGCAGATGTGAAAGATCGCCCCCAACGGTCACTGTTGCAACAGTGGCAATCTTAACGACCATTGAACTGTTCATCAGACTAAAAGCTTTTTTGCCCCAAAGCGAGATAAGTTTGTCGTCAGGTGTGTAGGATGAATTGTCATTGTTTCCCCAGTGACACGCCGTGAATATGTCCCTATAGGCTCGACGGCGACATCCATGTCGCCAACGGTCACTGTTGCAACAATAGCAATTTTGACGACCATTGCACTGTTCATTTGGCAAAAAAGCTAATGCCCCATTCCTCGTTAGCAAAGTAGTATCTAGCTCACTTTAACATCAGTATGTTGACTCAATTTTAGTAATGCTACAGAGTTACAAAAGGACTCTGACATTTATAATGTGTCTAACGGGCTAGTTGTTCCCGCAAAATGTTGGCCAAGTACATGTGTATAGATTTGTGTGGTACTAACGTCATTGTGGCCCAGTAACTCTTGAACACTTCTTATATCACGACCAGCTTGAAGTAAATGGGTTGCGAAGCTATGCCTAAACGTATGGCAGGTGACGCGTTTATTCATTTGAATATTACGCACGGCATTCCCGAGCGCTTTACGAATAACACTTTGATGTAAATGATGCCTGCAAAGTGTTCCTGTATAAGGATTGATACAGGTTGTGCTGGAAGGGAAAATAAACATCCACCCGTGTTGCCTAAACGCATTTGGATACTTACGTTCTAATGCATTTGGCAGAGATGGACCTATCCCTTGCTGGTTATGATTCTGTTGAATTTTAATAGCCTTTTCAATATATGTAGTGAGCTTTTCTGCGCATCTATGGCTGAGGATGGTTTGCCTATCTTTATGTCCTTTACCGTCTCTAACGGTCAGCGAAGCTCTCACAATATCAATATCTTGGATACGTAACCTGAGGCATTCTGAAACTCTTAGTCCACTACCATAGAGTAGTTCTATTATTAGCCTATCGCGGCCATCAAGTTCATTTAGTATTAGTGAGATTTCTGATGGGGATAACACTGTCGGTAAATGTCTCTGTTTAGTGGCGTAGCAAAAACCTAAATCCCCAAGCTCATGGTGCAAATGCTTCTGATACAAATAGGCTAATGCGTTAAGTGCAATTTTTTGTGTGTTGATGGCCACATTTCGTTGATTGGCAAGGAAGGTTAAAAATTGTGTAACTTCTTCCGTTCCCATTGTTTTGGGGTGACGCTTGTCGTGAAAGTTAATGAATGCCTTGATCCAATACAAATACGTTTTTTCCGTTCTAATACTGTAACCACGCATACGCATTTCTTCTTGAAGACCGCTTAGAAATGGGCTTTTTATACTCATGATGACCCTCACCACCAAATACTGTTATTTTATACAGTATTATTTGAAATTCTCGGATATCAAGGAAAAAAGTGAAAAAAATTTGCGCGTTTGTACGTGTGCTAATTCATATAATTAATTTATATCAATATGTTATGTATTTGCGATTTGAGATAATAGGTTTGGAAAACGCGCATGCGCGTTTTTCCAGATAGTATATTTGAAGAGAAGCTGATAAGTTATTTGCAATACAAGTAGTTAACTGTGCGCGTTTTTACTGGTCAAACGAGGTAAACGCGCATGCGCACTAATAAAATGTTAGGGCTAAGATGTGAATCGAGCATTTGGTAATATATTCAAAAGCGAAACTGGCGTTGAATACGGCGTAATCCGAAAAGCCAAGGAGCCATTTCCTGAAGTCTTATCCACTTCGAATGTCCTTGCCGAAGACGATTGCGGCAACTATTTCGTTCTGCGTAATGAGGCTGTGTGCTTCTGGGAGCACGAAACAGGAGAGAACGAGTTTCTTTCTAAGTCAGTAGATGATTTTGTTTCTAGGTGTTCCGCTCCAAAAGAAGTTGAACTAGAGCCTAGCCAAATAGAGTCGGCTTGGATAGATCCCGAGTTTGCGAAGCAAATCGGCATCAAGAGCAAGCCCTAACAAGCGCATGTTTCGGACACATTTCCGCTGCGCTCCAATTTGCCGCAAATGCGAGCGTTAAACCCATAGAATTTTTAATCCGAAACTCAAAAATTACCGAAACTGGACACCCAACCTCAATAGCGCAGTAGTTAACCTCCGACTATGCTTTGGTTAAGCATTGAACAAGGAGGTTTGTATGCCGCGCCCTCGCAGAACTCAGATAAGTCTTGAAGACACGCCCTATTACCATTGCTGTAGCCGCGTGGTGCGGCAGGCATTTTTATGTGGTGATGATACCTATTCGGGTAAAAACTACGACCATCGCCGCGCTTGGGTAGAATCGCTACTATTTGAACTTGCAGCGGTTTTTGCAATTGATGTAGCTGCTTATGCGGTGATGTCGAATCATCTGCATGTGGTGCTGCGAGTTGATATTGAGACGGCAAATCGTTGGACTGACCGCGAAGTGCTTGAGCAGTGGCATAAGTTGTTTAAAGGCGATGAATTAACGCAAAAATTCGTTAAAGGTGAGTTAGTTGAAGCGCATGAGGTGAGCAGATTAAAGCATTTAATCGCCCTTTATCGCAGTCGTTTGTGTGATATCTCATGGTTTATGCGCTGCCTCAACGAACCGATTGCAAGACAAGCAAATCAAGAAGATAACTGTACAGGCAGGTTCTGGGAAGGGCGGTTTAAATCGCAAGCCCTACTCGATGAAGCTGCGGTATTAGCCTGTATGGCCTATGTTGATTTGAATCCGATTAGAGCGCAACTTGCTGATACACCAGAACAATCCGACCATACCAGTATCCAACTACGTATTCGGGCCGCATTAAAAGGTGAGCAGCCGAGCAATCTCCTGCCTTTTATTGGTAATGAGTGCGACAACCAACCCAATGGCATTGCGTTTTCATTAAAAGATTACCTTCAGTTGGTGGATGATAGGGGCCGAATTATTCGCAATGATAAACGTGGATGCATCAGTGAAAGTAGCGCCAAGATACTGAACAGATTAAATATCCCCCATGACAATTGGCTCAAGCTGACCACCGAATTTGGCAAGTTATTTCATGGCCCTGTAGGCACATTGCAAGAGCTGACCGATTACTGCGAACACTTAGAAAAGCGACGACGGCACTTTGCGTCAAGCTGTCAGCACTTTAACAGTAACTGACAACGGTTTATATCACTTCAAAAGCCTACATCCAGAACATATCCCAAGTACTATGGGCCAATTTACCTCGTCTGAAATACCCATTTTTGAAGGAATTCGCGCAATTTATTTTCTTATATGCAGTCCCTACGACGTTGATGACTCCCACTCAAGTCATTTTAGCTCGTACAAGTTGTAGGCAAACCTAAAGTGCATTATGTTATTGATTTAAAATGGGTGGCTAGATTTATTCTATGTAGAAACCCTGGCAGGAGCACGGTTGGGTGGGGCGAAGGGGTTAGCGAACCCAAGCACGATAAGATTTACACAGAGTAGCGTCAGTGCTTCGTTTAAGGATGGGCGATTACTTCAAGAAACCATTGATGCGTTGCGTTCTGGTAAACTCTCGCCGAATGATCTTCCTCCAATTAGAACATTTTTGCAGGATGGTTTTACCTTTACGCTTGATAACAGACGATTATTTGCGGCCAGCCAAGCTGGTGTAGGTGTTAAAACGGTCCCTGCAACGACGGAAGAGGTTGCTAAAGAATCTTGGAAATTTACAACACCAAACCGTGGAACATATGTATGTGTAAAGGGTGGCTGTGTTGAGTAACTGTTATGCATTAGGAAATCAATATGGAATTACATGAAAAAATTAATACTGTGGGATCAAAAGAAGATTTTGCAGATTTTATTTCTGCTTTAAGAACTGACTTGCTTGCTCATCCTGATACATGGGAAAATCCAACTCTTGAAAGCTTTCTAGAGGCAATGGAAAGCTGGGTTGGGTCAATGGAATCTTACTACAAGAATACAGGTCAAGAATGCCCAGAAATACCTGGGTGGAAGGTTTTTGCTGATATTTTGTATGCTGCAAAAATTTATGAGTAAAGAAGTAGTATAAAAGAGACAGGACAGGCTTAACTCTTTTTATCAATCAGCCCCATTTCCTTGGGGCTTTTTCTTGCCTGAAACTGGGCAATTTAACCAGCAGCCTGGGCAGCCGTTGCCGGTAGAAGTGATCACTGTTTGCCAGCAGGGCGGGCAGTTTGTTGCAGCGCCACTAGCCAGCAGGACTGGCACAATTGATCGCTTCTGCTGTCCATGAGTTATCACTTCTACTGCTTTGAGCTGCTCAGCCTGCTGCGAGTTTTGGAGATCACTCGCTTAAGTTCATGCAAGAAAATGGATAGCTTGTTTATCGGGTTTAATACTAACGTTCAATAATCGCCTTACAAATATTAATCCGAAACCAATGAATTAGAGTAAAAAATCTAGCAAGGTTTTGTCCCAAAACGTGTTGTTTATTTCTTTAAAATTTACAGGCGACGCAGATGCTAAATAGGTGAGTCGTGGCGATTAGCGAGACGACCGTCCGCCCCACGGACGGGGCGGTCGAGCATCCACGGATGGACTCGCTGCGCGTCGTTGAGCAAATGCCATAGCTCACCTATATATCTATGCTTCAAAGCTCCAAGCAGTAAGGCCTACATAAGGTTACTTAGCAACGACTCACTAAGCCGATTGATTTCACAGTAAAAGCGACTGGCTAAGCGCGGCATATTCCGCCATAGTGGTAGAGCGAATGACCTCATCCATGCACAAGGAGTCTCACGTGGCACATTCTGGTTTAAGCCAACTATTACAACAACTTGAACAGGTATTATTGGGCAAGCCACGGCAAATTCGCTTAGCCCTCGCCTGTATTCTCGCCCGTGGCCACCTATTAATTGAAGATTTACCCGGTATGGGCAAAACCAGCTTGTCCCATGCCCTCGCCCAGAGCCTCGGCCTTAGTTATCAACGCATTCAATTTACCAGTGATATGCTGCCCGCCGATATTCTCGGGGTATCGATTTTTGATAAACACCAAGCGCAATTTGTGTTTCATCCAGGTCCGATTTTTAAGCAGATGGTGCTGGCCGATGAGATTAACCGCGCCAGTCCTAAGACGCAAAGCGCCTTGCTCGAGGCCATGGCCGAGCAGCAAATTTCTGTCGATGGTATAACCCACAGATTGCCCAATCCATTTTTTGTGATTGCTACGCAAAACCCTACTGAGCAATCAGGCACCTTCCCACTGCCCGAATCCCAACTCGACCGCTTTATGATGCGGATATCCATTGGTTATCCGAGCCACGATGCCGAGCTTGCGATGCTCAAAACAGTGCAAACGCCGCAAACCCTGGATAATCTGCCCCAATGTTTAACCCCTTTGGCGTTAACCCAATTGCAGGAGCAATGCGATAAGGTCACTGCATCCGATGCGCTGCTTAATTATATTTTGGCCTTAATCCATGATTCTCGCAGCCAAACGGACGCCATTGGCCTGTCGCCACGGGCAACCAAAGCCCTGTTACAAGCAGCCAAGGCTTGGGCATTTTTAGAAGGTAGACACTATTTAGTGCCCGAAGATGTACAGGCGGTGTTTTGCAGCGTCGCCGAACATCGACTGCGCACCAGCAGTCAATTACAGGGAGAAGCGCTCTCGGAGCGGATCCTCGCAGGTGTGAATCCAATCATGTAACGGCTCAATCAGCCATTAAATGTGAATATTGATAAGAAGATGAGGACAGTGTGAAACGCGTGTTTTCTGCTTTTTGGCAGCGCTGGTTGGAAAGGCGCATGCCGCCCAGTTCTGAGTTCACCTTAAGCCATCGCAGTATCTTTATTCTGCCCAGTGGCTTTGGGTTTGTTTGGCTGGGGCTGGTATTGCTACTGTACTTGTTTGGTACTAACTATCAGAACAATCTCGTGATTGGCCTGAGTATTTTGCTGCTCAGCTTATTCAATACCTGCATTCTCTATAGTTACAAAAACTTGGCTGGACTGCGACTACGGGCACTCACACCGCCGGAGGTGTATGCGGGCGAGACGATCACTTTTCCTATTTTGCTTAACTCAAACCACAGCAGCCATCATATCAGCCTAAATTATCCGAATAATTTAGGTTATTTAGTCAAACACGTTGGTACGCAGGACGAGCAAGCGCTAGTGTCGTTTGCAAATCAACAGCGTGGAATAGTCTCCGCTGGACGGCTAAAGATTGAATCCACCTACCCTTTAGGACTCTGCCGTGCTTGGTCGCATATCGACCTTGATAACGCCCATATTGTCTATGCCCAGCCGCTTGAAAGCCCCTTACAACTTGAAGCCGCAACGGAATCCGGACAGGACGAACCGCTTGAGCGGGCAGGCAAATATATTGCTGGCATTGATGAATATAAAGGCCTTAAACCCCATGTGCTCGGTGAGTCATTAAAGCAAGTGGCATGGAAACAATGGGCCCAAGGGCGTGGCATGTTAACCAAGGAGTTTGAACAGCCTCAAGGTGATCCGGTCTGGTTAAAATTAGCCCCTGCTCCTACTCACCTCGAACAGCAGCTCAGCCAATTAAGCTGGCAGGTGAACCGCTTAAGTCAGCTTGAGCAATATTTTGGCCTTTGGCTGCAACAGCCTAATGGGGAAGATATTATTCTGGCGCCCGCCCTCGGTAACTCGCACCGAATCGCCTGCCAACGGGCACTGGCGCTTTATGGAACACATACACAAACGCAAGATACAAGCGATAAATTATCTGTTAATCATGGATTTAGTCATAAGCCACATATTCCTCCCCACAGGCATAGCACTCAAACAGCATCACATGTTGAGGATCGCCTATGAGCCTCAAATCAATGACCAATGCAATCGCCACTGAAAGTGCAGACCAACAACATCTTAATTCATCCAAGGCGAGTGCAGCTCAGCTAAATGCCTATCGCGCTAATGGACCTCAAACTGGGGATAATATCAGTCGTCAAACCCTGTTTTGGCTACTGCTCACCAATTTAGCAGTGCTCAGCCCGTTATTTGATAAAACCACCCCTTGGACACTTGGGATCTGCGCCATTTGCTTGCTGTGGCGCATTGGTATCTATGTCGGCAAAGTCGCTAAACCTCCCCGTTATCTTGTCACAAGCCTTGCTGTTGGCGCGGCAATCACGTTGGCACTGGTCTCGGGCACAATTGGGCTATTAAACGCTTTAGTCAACCTGCTCATTTTAGGTTATGCATTAAAATACATTGAGATGCGAAGTGTTAGGGATGTAAGAGCCGTCGTGATTGTCGGCTATTTTTTAATTGCCCTCACCTTTATTGACCACCAATCCATGCTCAATACCGTGCACCTTATTGGCGTCACGATTATCAATACCTGCGTACTGGTCACCCTCTACCAAAACCAATATCGCTGGCAACACACGGCATGGATTGGCGCTAAGTTATTGCTGCAAAGTTTGCCCTTAGCGTTATTACTTTTTTTGGTGCTGCCCCGTTTTGCACCGCTTTGGCTTGTGCCCAATATGAAGGAAGCCCAAACCGGGCTCTCGGACTCCCTTGCAGTGGGCGATATCAGTAAACTCACTCGCTCATCGGCCTTGGCATTTAGGGTGAGTTTTACCGATGCCAGCCCCACGCAAGCCGAACTCTACTGGCGCGCCCTAGTGCTGGAAGATTATGACGGCTTAACATGGCGCCAAGATGCGGGTATCAAACAAATTCAAAAGGATGCGTTTTTCTTTCCGCCCTCAAGGCCAGATCCTGCGCGGCAGTTGCCCTCGTTAACGCCAAAAACACAAAACAGTACCAGCAATAGCCAACCAAGGGTTTACCGTTACCAAGTGATTGCCGAACCCAGTCATCAACCTTGGCTATTTGGCCTTGATGTGGCCTACAGCCAAGATAATAAGCTGGTGAATTTGCTCGACTATCGGCTCTATGCGCTGCGTAATGTCGATCAACGAATGGGCTACAATGCCAGTTCGTGGCCACAGGCGAAAATGGATCTCACCTTAAGTGCCAAACAGCGACAAATAAACCTCAATCTGCCAGCGGACAGCAATCCCCGAGCGCGCCAACTCGCCGCTGAATTTAAGGCTAAATATCCAGAACCCCATAAGCGACTTTGGGCTATGATGGGCTATTTTAATCAACAGCCGTTCTTCTATACCCTCACGCCCCCACCGATTGGCCGCCAGCAAGTCGATGACTTTCTGTTTGAAAACAAAGCTGGCTTTTGCGCCCATTATGCCTCTGCCTTTATTTTTATGGCGCGCGCCAGCGGCATACCAGCACGGATGGTGACAGGCTATCAAGGAGGCGAATACAACCCACAGGCCAATTACCTCAGCGTGTATCAATACATGGCCCACGCCTGGGCCGAGGTGTGGCTCGAGAATGAAGGCTGGGTGCGTTTTGATCCGACCGCCATGGTGGCACCTAATCGGATTGAACAAGGCTTTGATGCCGAGTTTTCCCCTGAGCAAAGTTACCTGCAAGAAAGCCCTTTTAGCAGTTTACGATTTAAATCTATGCCTTGGCTCAACGAGTTGAGGCAACGCTTTGCTAGCGTTGATTATTACTGGAGTTTGTGGGTGCTCGGTTTTAATCAAGAACGACAAAACAAAGTGCTAAGCGGTATTTTAGGAGAAGTCACTAAGGCCAAAGTTGCGATGTTTATGAGTGTGTGTATTGGGCTTATTGGCCTCTATATCGCCTACAGCGTAGGGCTATTTCGCTTTAAAAGGGAACAAGATCCCATCAGCGCTAAGTACCAACGCATTTGCCAGCGACTCAGTAAATTTGGCATCGCCCGCCCAGCCCACTTAGGCCCGAACGCCTTTGCAGCGCAGCTTATTGACACGCACCAGCAGCAATCCCCTCAGTTTTGTCGTGAGTTTGACACGTTCACCCAAAGCTACGTCGCACTGAAATACCAAAACCTGGCGGATAACGACTATCAAGTGGCGCTAAAGCGCTTTAATGCCGCGGCCAAAGCCCTCAACTGGCTGCTATTTGGCCCAAGTAAACAGTTAAAATAGATAGGATAGACCGCGGGCGGACAAGATTGTTGAATCTTATAAATCAAACACATAGAATTGCCAAGCCACTTTGCTACGCATAACAGCAATCCCAAATCGTGAGTCGAATATGCTGAAGTTAATCCAATCCAACCAAATGGAAGTGCTCTGTGCCCATCTCGCTGCGTATTTGCGCCAACCACTACCCGGCGCGGCGTTATTGCAAAGCGAGCATATTTTGGTGCAAAGCCCTGGGATGTCGACTTGGTTACGCCTTGAAATTGCAAAACAAAATGGCATTGCCGCCGCACTTGAGTTCCCTTTACCCTCCAGTTTTATTTGGCAACTGTGCCACGATTTACTGCCCAATGTCCCCAAGGAAAATGCCTTTACTAAAGCGGCAATGACCTGGAAATTAATGCAACTACTGCCTCGCCTACTTGAGGAGGAATCCTTTGGGCCGCTGCGGCATTATTTAGGTCATATGGAGTCAAGCAGCCCCGACTCGAGCACAACAAATAATCAACTTGAAGCGTCAAACTCAATCGCCGCCGATAATATTAAGCTTTATCAGCTCTGCGGCCGTATCGCCGATATCTTCGACCAATATTTAGTTTACCGCCCCGACTGGATTGCCGCATGGGAAGCCAATGAACCACTCGATGCACTCAAATTAAATGAGGAACAACGCTGGCAACCTATTCTTTGGCGGGCGCTGATTGCCTTAAACCGTGATGAGCTGCGTCAAAGCCATTACCACAGGGCCAATTTACATCAGGATTTAATTGCCGCGCTGGCTGATAGCAACCATTCCATTGCCAAATTGCCTGAGCGTTTATTTGTGTTTGGTATTTCGTCTATGGCCCCACAAACCATAGACGTGCTCCACCAGCTCGCGGGCCGAATTGATGTGATCATCCTTAACCTCAGCCCCTGCCAACATTATTGGGGCGATATTATCGATCCTCGGCATCGAGCGCGAATGGCGCTGCAATATGCTGGCAAACGCCAATTGGCCGAGCAATGGGAGGATAAACTCGAGGTCGGCAATCCGCTGCTTGCCAACAATGGCAAAATGGGCCGCGAATTACTCGATATGCTGCTCGAACTCCCGCCCGAACACTGCGATTTTGGCGATGATGTGTACTGCGAGCCCTGCAGCGATCCTAACGATCCGGATAGCAACGCCAGCATGCTGGCTGGGGTGCAATACGATATCTTAGAAATGCAAACCCTCGACCGCGTACTCGGGCCTGATGCCGCGCTATATCAAGACGTTGCCAATCGAAGAGTGTTAAAAAACAGCGACCATTCGATTCAAATCAAGAGCTGCCACAGCCCGCTGCGCGAAGTCGAAACCTTGCACGATCATTTACTCGACCTGCTGGATCGCGACAACCAACTCACGCCCAAAGATATTGTGGTAATGATGCCAGATGTCGCCGCCTACGCGCCTTATATCGATGCGGTGTTTGCCGCCAAACAGGGGCTCGAATATATCCCCTACGCCATTGCCGACCGCGGTGCGGCGCAGGAATCGCCACTCATTAACAGCTTTTTGAATTTACTCAATATTAATCAGAGTCGCTTCGGACTGACCGATATTTTAAGCATTTTAGAAGTGCCAGCGATTTTACGGCGTTTTCAACTCGAAGAAGACGAGCTACCACTGATCCGCCGTTGGTTAGATGAGGCCGGTGTGCGTTGGGGGCGCGATGAGCAAAGCCGTGTTAAACAGGGTGTGCCCGCTTTTGAGCAAAACTCCTGGGCCTTTGGCATCAAACGGTTAATCTTGGGCTATGCCTTAAGGGACGATGCACCCTTGTATCAAGCAAGCCCACAGGCGCCGAGCTATTTAGTGGTGTCAGGGGTAGAAGGCCAATCGGCGCAGGCCCTTGGCAAACTGTTGAACTTTATTGAAGTCCTCGATGAAACCACGCTGCAATTAGCCCAGCCTCAAGCGCCTTGCCAGCGTTTATTTGAACTGACTGAACTGTTAAATGCTTTTTACGCCCCCGATGAGGATGAGCGTGAACAGTTACAGGAAATCCGCGACGCCATTGCTACCTTAGAGCAAGAGTTACTGGCCGCCAGCCCTGCTGACAGCTATACATCGGCATACGACTTAACCCCCAACTTCCTAGACCAAAGCGGCTTACACTCAAACGCCTTGAACTTAAGCATCGAAGTACTCGCACAATGGTTTAATCAACGCTTAACCGAGTCACGGGTTGGCCAGCGTTATCTGGCGGGTAGCGTAAACTTTTGTACCTTAATGCCGATGCGCTCGATTCCATTTAAGGTGGTGTGCCTGCTCGGCATGAATGATGGCATATATCCGCGCATGCAACATCCTGTAGGCTTTGATCTGATGGCACATTTTGGTGCACGCAAAGGCGATCGCTCCCGCAGATTAGACGATAGGTACTTGTTTTTAGAAGCACTACTCTCGGCACGGGAGCAGCTTTACATCAGCTATATTGGCCGCAGTGAGCGGGATAACTCGGAGCGCATTCCCTCTATGCTAGTCTCCGAGCTGATTGAGTATTGCCAGCTGTGTTATGTGCCAGAATCGCTTACAGCAGAAACTCCAGCCGTGGGTAATGAAGCCGCCCAACAGGCATTGCTTGAGACCATCATAAGCCACCAGCCGCTACAACCTTTTGATCCTAAACTGTATCAGTCAACAGAGGCGCAAGCGCAGGCGATAAAACAAAGTTACAGCCAGCAATGGTGTCCACCTGACATCAGCACGCAATCACTCCAGCGTCGTTTTATTGATGCCAACACGCTGATCGTGCTCGAAGATGACACGATTGGGGATAGTGATATTCAACAAGATATTGAGCCACTAAGCGAAGAAGACCATGTCGATATCTCCGCTTTTATCCGATTCTTTCGTAATCCTGCGCAATATTTCTTTAACCGCACACTAAAGGTTGATTTAAACCTGAATATTCAAGCGGATGATAATGATGAGCCTTTTAGCCTCAATGCGCTTGAACGTTATCTGTTACAGGCAAGGTTGCTGGATGATGCGCTTGAACAAGGCGCTGAACAAGGACAGGCGCAGCCCAGTAGCGAACTATTACAACGCTTAAAAGCCAGTGGTAATTTACCCATGCAGCCCTTTGATGATCTGCTGCTGCGCCAATATAGCCATGATATCGCGCCGCTTGTCGGCAGAACCTTATTTATGCGTGGCGATGTCCCCCCGCGCCATGCGGATATTCGGCTCGCCTTTGAGTTACCACTATCTCACGGTGCTGCAACGACTAAGGTGTCGGTAAAGCGCGTGATCCTCGAAGGTCGCATTGATGATATCAGTCCAAAAGGCTTGGTCAGTTGTCGCCCCGGCAGTGCCCATGGGCGGGATATTTTAGCGCTGTATCTGCGCCATTTATGTTTAATGGCCGCAGGACTAACTCAGCCTAGCGATCATCTACAACCTAGCTATCTACTCGATATGGGGCATTTTCACGCCCTCTCGCCGATTGCGCCAAAGCAGGCCCATGATCAACTGGCTCACTTGTTACAACATTTTTATCAGGGACAGTTGCATCCGCTGTGTTTTATGCCCAAAACCTCCCTTGCCTACGCCAGTGCAGAGATCAAAGAGGATAAAACCAGTCAACTTGATGGCCAGTACGATAGTCAACACAGTGTGCGGCTCGAGGCGGCGCAAAGCGAATGGCTGGACGAACAAGGTGAGCTTGGCGAAGGCACCGATCCCCATTACCAGCGGCTATTTCGGTTTCCGCAGGATTTTACCGAAGCAAATTTTGGCAAACTGGCCGACGAGATCTATCGACCCATGCTGAGCTTGTACCATAAAGACACCCTCGCCCAACTTGAGGAGTTTGTGCTCAATGCAGAACCACAAGCCGTCACATCAGAGGGAGCGCAGTAATGAGTGAACTATCAAATAATATGATCCTTCCTACTACATCACAGGCGCTGCCGTTAGATCCGCTCACCCTGCCATTTGGTGGTAGCCGATTGATAGAGGCCAGTGCGGGCACAGGTAAAACCTATACGATTTCGGGCTTGTATCTGCGACTACTGCTTGGGGATGGATTAAGCGAACCACTGAGTTGCGAACAAATTCTGGTAGTAACCTTCACCAATGCCGCCACCGAGGAGCTGCGGGACAGAATTCGCCGCCGTATACAAGTGGCTTTTAAGTGTTTCTTAGGGCTCGAAATTAACGATCCCTTTGTACAGGCGTTGTACGATAAGACCCCTGAAGCCGAGCGCGCAATCGCCCTAAGACGCTTCGACTTGGCGCTCAAATCCCTCGACGAAGCGGCGATTTTTACCATTCACGGTTTTTGCCAACGGATCTTAGCCGATCTCGCCTTCGAATCCTCTTTACTGTTCGAGTCAGATTTTACCTTAGACGACAGCGAGTTTTTGCACCATGCGGTGCGGGACTTTTGGCGTGAAGCCTGCTATCCGCTGCCGGAATATTTAGCCCAGATTATTGCCAGCGAATTTGGCGATCCCGATGGCTTAGTCAAGCAGCTTCGGGCCTTGCTCGGCGCCAGTGAGGCTAAACCGCTTCAACCCGTACAGCCCTTTGCTCGTTTGGCTGAGTCCTTAAGCCAGAGTGTGCAACGCTTTAAACTCGCTTGGCCGCGTGGCCGCGACGCGCTGTTAGAGTTACTTCATAGCCTGCCGCTTAATGGCCAGCGCTTTGGTAAGGCGAGCGACAATTACCCCAAATTGGCGGAAATGTTCGACCAACTGGATAACTTTATCGCCTTTAGTCATGGCTTACCGCCGCTAAAAGTGCTTGAGGCCTTGTCACTCTCAGAGCTTAAGCTGAATAAGGGCGGTGTACTCCCAAGTGCCAGTGAAGCACCACTGCTTGACCATATGGAGCAATTAGCCACGCTAATTAACGCCATTAAACCCGCGTTTTTATTCAGTGCTAAGCAAGGGATCAGCGAGCGGTTTGCTAAGCAAAAACAGCTTAAAAATGTGCTGACACCGGATGATTTGCTGACCACCTTAGCCGCAGCGATGCAGGCCAATCCTGATACGTTGCCAAAAGCGGTGGCAAGTCGCTTCCCTGTGGCCTTAATCGATGAATTCCAAGATACCGATCCTTTGCAATTTGCAATTTTCTCGGGGATTTATCAAACCCGTTTGGGGATTGAAGCGCAAAATTCGACGGCTGTCGAACCCAAGGCTCGCACGGATAGCAAATTAAGCCTGCTGATGATTGGTGACCCTAAACAGGCAATTTATGCCTTTCGCGGCGCCGATATTTACACCTATATCGAGGCGCGCAGGCAAACCCAGGCGCACTATTTTCTCGACACTAACTATCGTTCCAGTCGTAATCTGGTGGCGGGAGTGAATCACCTATTTGCCCAGCATCCCAATCCTTTTATTAGTCAATCGATTCCCTTTGACAGGGTAAAAACACCCGCCAGTGCGGCGGCAAAACAGTTAGTCGAATGTACAGCCAATAGTGCCGCACTGCGGTTAAAACTGTTACGCGAGGGCGAAACGGGGCTGAATAAAGCCAGCGCCAGACAAACCTTGGCCGAAGATACCGCCGCCGAGATTACCCGTTTACTCACCGAGGCCGCCAATGGCCAATGCCATACGCCAAAAGGGCCGTTAATTGCCAAAGATATTGCCATTTTAGTGCGGGATAGAAACGAAGCCGCAGTCATGAAAACGGCGCTCAGTAAACGCCAGATTGGCGCGGTCTTTTTAAGCCGCGATAGTGTGTTTGATACCGTTGAAGCGCGAGAAATGGCGCTCATTCTGCGCGCATTAGCCAACCCCAAGGATGAGCGCGCCCTGCGCAGCGCTCTCGCCACCGCGCTACTTGGCTATAGTGCCGAGCAAATTCATGCCTTTAACCAAGATGAAGAGCAGCGCCAAATGCTGCTCGAACAGTTTTTTACGCTACATCAGATCTGGCAAAAACGCGGCATTATGCCAGCGCTGCTGAGCTTAGCCAACACCACCCACATGGTGGCACGCCTACTGCAAACACCCAGCGTTAAAGCCACTGCCGACCAAGATAGCGAAGAGCCCGATGAGGCGAGTAATGGCGAGAGGCGACTAACAGATTTTCGCCACTTAGCCGAGCTGTTGCAGCAAAAGGCCACTGAGATTGATGGCATCAGTGCCCTACTCAATTGGTATGAGCAACAACTTATTGATAATACAGGGACAGATGAGCAGCAGCTTCGCCTTGAGAGTGAGCAAAATCTGGTGCAAATCGTGACTATCCATAAAAGTAAGGGACTGGAATACCCAGTGTGTTTTATCCCCTTTGTTAGCCTTGCGCGGGATAATCGCCGCCGCCCGACACCCATGCTCTATCACAGAACCGATGCGGGTGGGGCACAGGAGCTGGTATGGGATATTGAAGGCACAGACGAAGGCTGGGAGCAAGCAAAGCAAGAAACCTTAGCCGAAGATCTTCGCCTACTTTATGTGGCGCTCACCCGCCCCGTGTACCTGTGTTATTTGTACATCGCTAACCATAGCCGAATGTTAAAAGCCGGGATCAAAAGCCAACTGCATGAAACCGCTATCGGTTACCTTTTAGGCATTACCGATGCCGACTGTGATTTTGCTCGTCTGCACAATGCGGCGCAGGCGCTACTTAATGGTGTTGAGTCGAATGCGCAAGCGATCAGCGTTGAGTGTGTTGCTGATAGCATTGCTGATAACAAGCTGCACACGGGTGAAACACAATCCCACACCTCAAATGCCCGTAACGTCACCCGTCAGTATCGCACCCCATGGCGAGTAGGCAGTTATTCAGGTTTAGTCAAAAATGCACCCCACGCCAAAGCCAGTCCGGGCGCCGATGATGAAGTTAGCGCGGTATTTGGCGCAGAACCCGCCCATAGCCTAAGTGAATCCTCATGGCAAGATAGCGCTGATGTGCCGCAGCTACCGCTACTCAATCGCTTTAGCTTTGAGCGCGGCGCCAACGCGGGGAGTTTTATGCACTTAGTGCTTGAGTTAATTGATTTTACCCAAGCTCAAACCGACTTACCGCGAGAGCTACCTAAGGCTATGTTGCAATACGGTATTGCCCCCGAATGGCAAAGTGTATTAGAGGATTGGTACCTTGAGGTCTTACAGGCACCGCTGGCATTGATGGCGCAGGATAATCAGCTCATCAATCCCGAGCTGTGTTTAGCCGCGCTCGCGCCGCAACACACCTTAGTGGAGATGGAGTTTTACCTGCCTTTAAATCGATTAAGAGATGCAGAGCTTAATCAACTCCTCGGGCAATTTGGTTACGATACCGCGCTGCATTTTGATGAATTACAGGGCATGCTCAAGGGCTTTATCGACTTAACCTTTGAATATCAAGGTAAGTTTTATATCGCCGACTATAAATCAAACCATTTAGGCGACACGATTCAGGCTTACCATTATGGAGCGCTTAAGCAGGCGATTAGCGATCATAGGTACGATTTGCAATATATTCTCTACTCCCTCGCCCTGCATCGTTATTTGGCGATGCGACTGCCAAACTATAACTACGATATCCATATCGGCGGCTGTTATTACTTGTTTTTACGGGGAATGTCGGTTCAGTATCCCGGCTTTGGGGTTTACTACGATAAGCCACCTAAGGCGCTCATTCTCGCCTTAGATGCGCTGTTTAACCGCAGCCAAGATGAAAGCCATATGAGTCAACAACATACCGGAGCGATGGCATGAACCACAGCACCGAAATGAATAGCAACGATACAAACAGCGCAGAAATGAATAACGCCACTGCCCTTGCCACCAATTGGTACAATGCAGGCGCACTCAGACTTAAAGCACCACTAGCTGAGTTGCTCAAATATTGGGAAAAAGAGCGGCTTATCACTGCTCTCGATCGTCATTTTGCCCTCGAGATGGCACGTCTTCACCCCAATGACGCCCAAGAGCCACTGTTTATGCTGCTGTGCGCCCTGCTGAGTCAGCAACTGTCGGCCCAACATACTTGTCTAGTGCTCGAATATATAGTGCCAACCAATCCAATGGCGGAGCCGGTAAACCGCTGTCAAATCCGTTTAAGCCTTACTGAACTGATTGACGCACTGCAACACTTTGACGCCATTGGTGCACCAAATAGCAATAAACCACTGATTTTTGAAGATGGTAGACTCTACCTTGAGCGTTATCATCATTTTGAAACCCAAGTCGCCAGCGCCTTAACAAGGTTATCAGCGACGGCGCTTTCGTTAACGCCCTCGCAGTCTTTAGCATCGGATAATCAGTCACTTTTGCCGCTACGCAGGCAACTGGATTGCTTATTTCCAAGCGCAGCCCACACCGATGAAGTAAACATCGATTGGCAAAAGGTCGCCACCGCTACTGCACTCGGTAGAAAGCTGGCGGTGATAACTGGTGGCCCCGGCACAGGTAAAACCACCACGGTCACTAAATTGCTGTTGTTACAACAATTAGGGTTACCAAAGCAGATAAGACTTGTCGCCCCGACGGGCAAAGCGGCCGCCCGTTTAAGTGAATCAATCAAGGCCTCTAAAGCGAGACTCGAGCAGGAACTTAAGCAGGCTCAAGCGACAAACGAACTGGCGCAAAACCACGAAACCCAAGCCCTGTTAGCCGCGCTAAAGCAAGTACCGGAAGAGGCATCAACCTTACATCGCCTGCTGGGTGTCATCCCCAACTCAGCGCATTTTCGCCATCATCAAGGTAACCCATTACGGCTCGATCTTTTGATTGTGGATGAAGCCTCCATGGTCGATTTACCTATGATGTACAAGCTGCTTAGCGCATTGCCGGAACACGCAGGCTTAATATTGCTAGGGGATCAGGACCAACTCGCTTCAGTTGAGGCAGGCGCCGTACTTGCCGATATTTGCGCCGGACTTAAGCAAGCCTCGATGCAACATACCGAATGGAAAATGCGTTATAGCCAAGCACAGGCCGAACAATTAACCGCACTCACGGGCTTTAATTTAACCCCCTTTATCCACGCAGAACCTAAAATTGGCGATAGCCTGTGTATGTTAACCCACAGCCATCGATTTAAAGGCGATGCGGGGATTGGCTTGCTGGCCAGCGCAGTCAATCGTGCCGATCTCGCGGGCATTTTAGCGGTATGGCAAAGAGGGCTGGCCGAATTAACCTGGCTAGAACACAGCGTAGATCACAGCCAAACTCAAGCAAAAATCAGTGAACCTAGCAGTAATACCGGACTTAAAGCGCTACTTGCACAGGCCTGTGAGCAATACGGTGACTATTTGCGCCTATTACAACCAACGCACGCCACCACAATACACACGAGTGAGCCATTTTGCCCGCCAAGCGCCATGGAGGCGATTGCCAAATTTAATCAATATCGCATTTTGTGCGCCATGCGAACCGGCGATTATGGTGTCGAAGGGATTAATCTTGCGGTGACGAAGGCGTTAGCACAGGCCAAACTTATTCAGCCGCAGCAGGAATTTTACCTCGGGCGCCCGATTATCATCCAAAGCAACGACTATAACTTAGGTCTGTTTAACGGCGATATTGGTTTGATTTTGCAGGATGAAGAGAGAGCTGACCGACTGATGGCCCACTTTATCAAAGCCGATGGCAAACTGCTTAAAGTGCTACCCGCAAGGCTACCTAGCCACGAAACCTGTTACGCCATGACGGTACATAAAAGTCAGGGCAGTGAATTTAATCGAGTCGCCCTAGTGCTCCCGCCAAATCCTAGTCTCGTTCAGTGGCAATTGCTCACCAAAGAGCTGATTTACACTGCTATTACCCGTGCAAAACAACACTTTAGCTGTTTAGGTACACAGCAAGTCTTCGAGCGTGCTAGCTTGCAAGCTACCCAGCGCGCCTCAGGTTTAGCGGATAGACTCTGGCGCGATAAGTCGATAATCAATTAACATTTAACAAATTGATTAATAAATAAAAATAGCAAAAAAAAGGAGCAAGGAGTTGATGGAACAAACAATGATAAAACTGCAACAGATGCAAGATGTCATCAATTTATTTGATAGCATCAAGCCTGAGGCGCAGTTACCCGCGCAATACTATGAAAGCACACGCTATATTCGTTGGTCTGAATTTGAGGCAATGCAAGTGTATGAGCTTGATTTTGAGCCTTATTTATCAATTGCGGAACGCTGTAACATGCGTTTTTTTACCCTGCATCAGAGCCAGCAACGTGTATACCTTGCTCATTTGAATGATGCTGGCCATGCACCAAGATGGGAAGCCCGACCACTATTATTATCTCAGTTGCGTGATACCGAGTTGATGACATCTCTTATGCAAGATCACGCCTATCAATTAGGGCTGAAGATCAATCTCGAAGCAAACTACCCTATTTAGATTTTAGCGCTAGACGACATCGAAACCGCTTGTGGATCGATTGGAAAATATATTTTTACCTCAGTTCCCTTGCCTAACTCAGATGCGACGTCAATCGTACAATCGTGCTGACGCAAAATTTGAAGCACAATAGACATTCCCACTCCGGTCCCAGTCCCAACGGGTTTAGTGGTATAAAAGGCATCAAACATTCTTGTGAGGGTATACTCATCCATACCGCAGCCGTTATCAACGACCCTTAAGCATATGCTTGTATCGGATTGGGAGAGGTAAAGCTCTATTGCAGCAGATCTATCATCGACCACACTACAGGCCTGATAAGCATTCACAATAATGTTCATTAATACCTGATTGAGTTCGCCAACATTAAATAAAACCATAGGCACATGAGAAATCTCATTTTTTATCAAAACATTATTAAGCATTGGTCGCAATAATTTAAGGGTAAACTCTAGGGCATCGGCTAATTGAATGTAAGACTTCCCCGTTGAATCTGTTCGAGCAAAAAAGAGTAAATGGTTAACAATATCTTTGATACGCATTAAGCCTTGGCAAGTATCGCTTGCCAGCTCAGGCAAATCCTCTTTGATAAATTGCAGCTTAGCCTGATCAATCTGTTGTTTATCGCCCGCATCAATACTCGCCAATAAGTCCTGAGCATAGCTGGTTAAACTCCTGACATTTGAAAGAATATATGCAAGTGGATTATTAATCTCATGGGCAACCCCAGCAGCCACTGTGCCAAGTGATGCTAATTTCTCCTGCTGAATAATTGATTGTTGTTGCTGCTTAATCAGATCGATTTGTTGCTGTAACAACAGATTTTTCTCATAGAGTTGGCGGGTACTGTCTTCGAGCAACTGCTCCACCTCTTGCCTTGCCCTTTTTTCCCGCAGATAGGCTGCGTAGTAAGAATTTTCGCTGTCAGTCATTTTGTAACTCGATGATTAACATACAATGATCGGCGCCAGTATGCATGCAAGTATCGTGGGTGATCTGGATCTTTTGTTTAAAATGCTCTGCGGCACCAAACAGCAATCCTTCAGCACAAAAACACAGTCGGCGGGGGGATGAGTACCTTAACGCAATTTGATTCTCTGACAAGTGCTGGCCAGTAATATTCGGCAATGAGGGTTCATGGTAGAGCTTATTGACTTCTAAATGGATCACATCGTGGATCCCCATCACTAACGAAGTAAAATCTTCAAAATGTTCAACAACACCAGCGTGGCGTGAGGCCAGTCCATTAAACAGAAACTGACCAAATGCTTTGACTACGTCCTGTATTGGCATATTAAGCCGCTGAGCCACGTCCTGAACAATGCTAAATAACTCGGACTCAGCATAACTTTTGGCAGACACATACACGCGATCCTGAGGAGCATGTTTTTCCAATAAATCGTTCCACACTGACATACCGCACTGAGCCACGACCATATCTTCAAGCACATTAAAAATAATTCCTTTCATACACACCTCATGGGGTGACCAAGTCGAGCTAGCAGGTTAGTGTCACATTTGTCCTATACATTACCTATAAAGTAATAGCAGCAATCTTAATGTTCACCAGTATTTTTATGCGAAGTTGCTAGGGCGTGTTGAATGTTTCTAAACCCAAGTCATCAAGTAATGACGTCATAGCCAAGCCGTTAATAACATCGTCGATAATAACCCTTAGCAGCAGGTCTATTCGTGAAGCGTTACCACTCACTGGTTAAATGTTGATTTAGATACACAGATGCGAACTTGCTTCTCTTTTCTTGAATAAAATCAACAGGAGTATAAGTCGACGTCCATCAATGCAGCATCCTGTTGTACAAGGGTTATTGATGTGCTAAATGCGATTATCGCGCCCTTTATGACAGTAAAAATTGCATCGCAATTTGACAATCTGATGGATAGCCACTTTTGTTTAGTCTAATATGCCACCAACTGTGAAATAGGCCATGCAACAAACGCATATTACAAACATTGCCATACCAATAAGTAGTCACTTTTATGCCTAAAACACCCGCCCACTCGCCCGCTAATACCCTTGTGGTCCTCGATTTTGAAACCTCGGGTCTTTCGCCCAGTCAAGGTGCTCGAGCTATTGAGATTGGGGCGGTATTGATTGAACAGGGCCAAATCACTGCGCGTTTTTCAGAATTAATGAATCCAGGTTTTCGGATAAACACCTTTATTGAAGATTACACCGGGATCAGCAATCAAATGCTGTCACGTGCAGCGCCCTGCGCCGAGGTAATGTCACGATTTGCCAAGTTTATCGGCAAGCACCATTTGGTTGCCCATAATGCCGCATTCGATCAGCGGTTTCTTGATGCTGAATTTGCTCAAATTGGTCACCAATATTCCGGCCAGTTTGGCTGTTCTCTCCTGTTGGCAAGGCGCTTGTACCCAGAGGCCATTAATCATCAACTGGCAACGTTAGTACGCTATAAACAACTGCCGACCGAGGGGACTTTTCACCGCGCGCTTGCTGATGCGGAAATGACGGGACACTTATGGCTACGAATGTTAGCGGATCTGAAACAGGACTTTGCAATAGCCGAACCACCCTTCAGTCTAATGCAAAAAGTGATGAGCAAGAGTAAAGCTGAGGTGCCTAAGTTTCTGCGTCAATATGCCAGAGGTTAATCCACTCAGCGTTGACCAGTTTTACACCATACACCAGCCAAACTTGTCATAAAAAGCCAAGTGCTAGCAAACACTTGGCTTAATCGCGTAAATCAATACAGAGACAGCTTAGCCTAGCAATGCGTGGTCAATCCCGCAGGAACTGCGAACGACTAAGGTGGTTGGGATCAATTGAGGGCCTACCGCCTGACCGCGAATAAGCTTGAGCAAACTCTCGACTAAAATCTCACCCGCTAACTGAGTATTTTGTTTGATGGTCGTCAGTGGTGGATTAGCAAAACTTGCCACAGGAATATCATCATAGCCCACCACAGCCACTTGCTCTGGCACTAATATCCCCTTCTCTTTTAAGGCGCGAATGGCACCAATAGCAATCAAATCACTAGCGGCAAAAATCGCATCAAACGTAAGCCTTTTTTCTATTAATGCCATCGCCGCATCATAACCAGCACTTTCGGTGCTAATGGCTGAAATTTGCCGCTCAGCCACCACTGGTAATCCTGCGGTTTGTAAGGCTTTGACATGACCTAAATATCTGTCCCTAAATTCTGGGCTATGACTAGAGGCGTCACCTAAGAAGGCAAAAGCGCTACGGCCAAGGGAAATCAAATGTTCAGTGGCTATCAGGCCACCTTGGTGATTATCACAACCAATGGATAATACGGATTTATTGTTATGCTCGGCGCCCCAAATCACAAAATGAGTATGCTGAGCGAGTAACTTTTCAAGCTTCTGCTCGTAATCCATATAATCGCCGTAGCCCAGCAAAATAATGCCATCAGCTTTATTACTGTCTTCGTAGTCGGCATGCCAATCGCTAGAAAGCTGTTGAAATGAAACGAGTAAATCATACCCCTGTTGCGCAGTTGCCCGTGTTATTGAGCCTAACATCGACAGAAAAAATGGGTTGATAAGGGAATCATCATTAGTCGGGTCTTCACACAATAACAGCGCCAGAGTATGGCTATTTTGGGTACGCAAATTACTGGCGTTTTTATCAACCTTGTAGTTAAGTTCCTTTGCAATTGCTTGGATCCGCTGACGGGTCTCTAAGTTGACAAGCGGGCTATTTCTGAGGGCTCGGGAAACCGTAGACTGGGAAACACCAGCACGATAAGCAATATCAATTGAGGTCGCTTTCGATGCCATAACGGAGGTCACCATAATTATTATTTTGGGGGATACTAAAACAGTTCTAATGACTTGTATAGCCGAAGGGTTTACAACTGTCTAACAAGTTAACCGAGTTAATCTGCTTTAACCTATTGAAAGCTAAACTAACTTAACCGCACACCTTAACGCTGGGTGTTTAACCACGATAATGCGGCTTATGATTGTGTGACTAAAAACACAGACTAGAGAAAATAAATGCTTCAAAAAAAACGCTAACGCTATTCACAGCTTTGCATTCACTAATAATTAGCTGAGTCGCATTTATTTTCTCTTAACCAGATAGAAGTTAAATCCCTAATTCATCGAGTAAATCATCGGCGTCCACATTGGTATGATGTTGACTTATCGCGGGCTTGTCCGCCATTCGGCTCCAAGGAGTGCTTTCAACATTTGAAGCTTGCGTCCCACTCACGCCGTGCTGTTCGAGTAAGCTATCAGGGTCAAACTCCTCATCATATTCAAACTCATCCAGTTTGATAAACTCGGTCTTATCCATCGCAAATTCAAGGTAGAAAATGTGATTATTTTCGGTTTTAAAGGACACTCGCCTTGCTACGGCATCATCCAAGTTTGCATCAATAGAGATAGTCAACTCTTTGTTTATCGTTAACATTTTTGGCTGACTTTGGCTGATGGAAGTTTGTAGTTCCTTAGAGACTTTATTAATAAAGTCACCTAAGATTTGGTTCATTAACTCCCCCATCACATTACCAACTTCATCAGAAGTATGGGAAAAGGCTAATTCCTCTTCAGGCATGCCCATATTGAGCATATAGCGACGGTAGATTTCGATAGCCGCAGCAGCGGAAAAGTTAATAACAACAAGCCCTGAAAATCCCCCATCAAAAATCGAAAAACATCCTAAGTCGGGTTTTAAGCGGGTACGGGTAATACTTTGTACCATACCAGCATGGCTCACATGGCTTGCGCTGGTACTCGATAATACATGGGCAACAGAGTGGCATAACTTCAACAATATATCGTCAGAAGTCACAATCGTATTTGTAGTCATAATTGATTCTCAAACATAACAGTTGATTAATCTTGCGCGTAAAACGGTAAAAAATCAAAATTAAAACAACTAATTAGATATAGTTATCATGATTGAATTTGTTAATAAATGGTAAGTTGTTGAATTTAATAAATACTTCATCACATGCGATTAGACTGATGAAATATCCTCAAAATAAGCCATAAAATCACCACTCAGGAGAAGGCCTGCAAAGATCCTGCTTAAGATCAAAGAAACCCCATATTGTTTACCAGTTTATATGAAATTTAACCCGCTAATATTCTATTAAAAAACATTCGCAGGTATATTGTTGAACATTATTTTTGCGCCCGAGGACTCCAGATGATCACTTTTTTGCGCCAATTCACCATTTTAAAACGTCTAATGATGATGTTAGTGATGGCGGCCATTGGAACTGTTTGTTTTGCAAGTTTTTCGATTAAAGAACAATACAGTAATTTGATCGAACAAAAATGGTTACAAATCGATGGTCAACTTGGCAGTATCCTCAGTGTGATAGACGTTTATCGCCAAGATGCTGTTAACGGTAAAATGAGCGAGCAAGAGGCTCAAAAAGCTGCTGCGAACCTCATTAACCAAACCCGTTATGCCGGGGTTGGTTACTTTATTCTGATTGATGACAACAACCAAATCCTAGCCCATGGTGAAAATGCCAGCCTAATCGGTACCTCTGCACAAAATTTCACACTCCCCAATGGCACTAATCCGCTGACTACGATGCTGTCTCAAGCTCGGCAACATGACAAAGCCATGCTGGAATATCCGATTGCTAATCCTGTTTCAAAAATTGTTGAGGACAAATTGGCCGAAGCCCGCTACTACCCACAATGGGGCTGGACTGTGATCACAGGGGCTTATCTCAGTGACGTAAAAGATAGTCTTTACAATGTGATGATCGACTATCTGATTATCATGCTTTTGATTTCTGTACCTATTTTTGCATTTTTCCTTGTTCTTAATCATTCGATTACCTCACCATTGAATGATGCTATTGAAGCCCTTGAAGATATCGCTCAAGGCGAAGGCGACTTAAGCCAGCGTTTAAGCACTCAAGGCAAAGATGAAGTTGCTCATCTCGCCCAAGCCTTTAACCTTTTCGCCCAAAAAATTGGCGATATGGTGGGACATTTGCAACCCCTAGGAAAATCGCTCGACAACGATGCTAAACAGTTAATGCTTGCCGTTGAGGAGTCGAACCAAAGTGCAGAACATATTCACCGTGAAACCGGTAGCGTAGCAACGGCAGTTAATCAAATGCTGTCTACGACCCATGAGATGGCGAGCAATACCCAGCAGGCCGCAGATGCCGCCACCAGTGTGAAAAATCAGGCTCAGCAAAGTAAAGCTGTGATTGACAATACCGTGCGCGATACAGAGAAGTTGGTCCAAGAGCTGAAAGCATCAGAAGCAATCACTCAAAAATTGGGACAAGCCTCTGGTCAAATTGGCAGTATTTTGGATGTGATTCGGAGCATTGCTGAACAAACCAATTTGTTGGCACTTAATGCCGCCATTGAAGCTGCTCGTGCGGGTAGTCATGGCCGAGGATTTGCCGTTGTCGCAGATGAAGTAAGAGCCTTAGCCAATCGCACCCAAGACTCGACCAATGAGATCCAAAAAATTATCTCTGAAATTCAAACCGGTGTGGACTCTGTGATGCAAAGCAATAGCCAAACACAACATCAATCAGAAGAATTGCAAGCTAAGGCTCAAGAGGCTGGGCAAGCCATGGCCGCAATTCTGGGGCTAATTGCCCACATCAGCGATATGAACACTCAGTTAGCGAGTGCGACAGAAGAGCAATCCCTCGTGACAGAGGAAATTAACCGTAATATCTGTAATATTTCAGAGCTAACCGAAGTGTCTGTAAAAGCCAATGACAGTAATAGCCGAGCAGCACAATCATTACAGGATATTAGCCAGGATATGTCCCATACCTTAGGACAATTTAAAATCTAACCTAGCGAATGTTTTCAATAGCAAACAAGAGGACGTATTAAAACGTCCTCTCTTCCTTTAAAATTAGCTAATGAAACGACACAATCAACCCGAACATACGAAATGCAGGCGGATTGAGGATGAAGTTGAGAACCATGTCCTTTAAACAGGAATCCATGTTATAAGGTAAACTCCTAACTTGCATTCACCTCGCCAAAGGAGAACCGCCTATGCGTATGACCTTAGCCGTACATACCCGGCAATATACCATTCACAGTTTTAGCCCTAAGGCGCAAATTCCTACCGAAGTTTTTGCTGAAGAAGTGTATTTTATCTGCAAAACAGAAGAAGGTTTGACCTTGGTTGTGCCTAGTGAGCTTGCGCTTGATAGCTTAGAGCAAGAAACTAACTGGAGCTGTCTAGAAGTGTTAGGCCCTCTAGGATTTTCATTAACGGGTATTTTATCGAAAATTGCCAGCACCTTAGCCGATGTGCAAATCAGTATTTTCGCCCTTTCAACCTTTGATACTGACTATATTCTCGTGAAGAAAAATTGCCTCCAAGGCGCCATTGCTGCCTTAAAAAAGGCCGGTTATAAGATTATAGAGTCGAACGAAGCGCCATAATATTCATAAAGAGTTAAACCACTATGTACGAAAAATCTGTCACTATCACCGCAAAACATGGTATTCATACCCGCCCTGCGGCACTATTGGTGAAAGAAGCAAAGACCTTCGATTGCGACGTTTTGGTTGAATGTAACGGCAAGCAAGCCAGTGCTAAGAGCTTATTTAAGCTACAAACATTAGGTTTATACCATGGTGTCACTGTCAGGGTTTTCGCCGAGGGAGAGCAGGCGCAGGAAGCCGTCGAAAAAGTCTCGGCCTTGTTAATCACCTTAAGTTAGCGAACCGCCCAACATCATTAGGAATGACTATGTCGATAACGGGGATTATTGTGTCATCGGGTATAGCCTTCGGTAAGGCTTTACACCTTAATCATTGCGAAAACCACCTCGACTATCGCCCAATTCCGCTCTCTAGGCTCCCGCAGCAACAAAGTAAGTTTCTTAAGGCATTACAAACACTGAAACAACAGCTCAGTCTAAGCCAAACTAAGCTCGATCCTGACAGTGAAAACTACCAACTGATTGAAGCCGATTTATTACTCCTTGATGATGAAGAACTGATAGAACAAGTCAAAGAAGCCATTCGCACCTTACAACTTTCCGCCAGTGTTGCTGTTGAGCGAATATTTGCCCATCAAGCCAATGAACTCGAGTCCCTAGACGATCCCTATTTAGCCAATCGTGCCCAAGACGTTCGATGCCTTGGCCAGCGCATAGTCACCGCGATTAATGGCCGTTTGGACCAAGGTTTAACTCACCTGAGCGAACCGACGATACTGCTAGCACAGGATCTCACCCCAGCAGAATTTGCCTTGCTCCCTAAAGAGCACATCAGCGGTATTGTGCTTAAAACCGGTGGACTCACCAGTCATACCGCTATTTTGGCCCGTGCAGCAGGTATACCCGCTATTTTAAGTTGTCAGTTCGATGCAGAGCTCACCCCTAATGGCACCCCATTAGTGCTCGATGCAATAAGTGGAGCGCTTTATGTCAATCCGGAGCCTGAGCAACAAGCTCGTTTAACCGTGACCCTGCACCATGAACAAGCAAGACGTCAGGCACTTCAAGCTTATCGCGATGTTCCGGCTCAAACACAGGACGGACATCAGGTTCGCCTGCTGGCAAACGTCGGCAATTTGAATGAGATCACCCATGTCAAAGATGAAGGGGCCGATGGAATAGGCTTATTCCGCACTGAATTTATGTTAATGCATACCAGCACCCTGCCGGATGAAAAAGCCCAGTACAATCTTTACTGCGAGGCACTGCATGCTCTAGGTGGTAAAACTTTTACGATCAGAACCTTAGATATTGGCGCCGATAAAGAACTCCCCTGTTTATGCCAAGACATAGAAGATAATCCCGCCTTAGGACAACGTGGGGTGAGATACACCTTAGCGCACCCAGAATTATTTAAGACCCAACTTCGTGCCATTTTACGGGCAGCAAATCACGGTCCAATTCGCTTAATGTTTCCTATGGTCAATCAAGTCGAAGAGTTGGATGAGATATTTACGCTTATCGCCGAATGCCAGGATGCCCTCGAAGACGAAGAAAAAGGCTATGGTGAACTGAGTTATGGCATAGTGGTAGAAACGCCCGCGGCGGTGTTGAATTTAGCCTCTATGCTACCAAGGCTGGATTTTGTCAGCATAGGCACCAATGATTTAACGCAATATGCCATGGCAGCAGACCGCACCAACCCACAACTGACACGGGATTACCCTTCCCTTTCACCTGCGATTTTAAGCTTGATAAACATGACAATCATTCAAGCCAAAGCAGCCGAGGTCACAGTATCACTCTGTGGTGAATTAGCCAGCTCGCCACACATCGCTCCGCTACTCGTGGGAATGGGGCTGGATGAACTCAGCGTTAACTTAAGTTCATTACTAGAAGTGAAAGCAGCCATTTGCCAAGGTGAACTGGCGAAATTTTCTGCGTTAGCGCACACTGCGATGCAGCAAAATAGAATTTCAGATCTGCAACAGTGTATAACAAACTGTAAATAGTACATTTAATTGGTTATGCTGCTTTACAGACCAACACAGAACAACAAAAACAAGCAAAGGGGCACCACATTATGGGATTTTTAAGCCGCATAAGGCGATTGGTATCAGGACAGCCACAACTTGCAGGTGGCATTATGGTCTACGCCCCCGTCAATGGGGAAATAGTCGCGATTGAAAAAGTTCCCGATGTCGTTTTTGCAGAAAAAATTGTCGGTGATGGCATTGCTATCGCGCCTAAGGGCGACACGATTGTTGCGCCGATTGATGGTACTATCGGTAAAATATTCGAAACTAATCATGCCTTTAGTATTGAATCACCTCAAGGATTAGAACTATTTGTTCACTTTGGTGTTGGTACTGTCGAGCTAAGAGGGCGTGGCTTTAGTCGTTTAGCCGAAGAAGGTCAAGAGGTCAAAGTAGGCGATCCGATTTTGTCATTTGATATTGAGTATCTTAAAGACCAAGTAGACAGCTTACTCACGCCCGTGGTGCTTGCCAATATGGAAGATGTGAAGTATTTAGACAAAGCTCAGGGGAGTGTCACCGCGGGCAAAGATCCTATTTTTACGGTGCAACTTTAACAATTAATCCAGTGTTAATTAGCAGTCCATTTAAGATCCATACCTTAGCTAATCCCCTTTTCTTCGTTAATCATACCGCTGGTAGTTTGCTGATACTGCCAGTGGTCACATTCGCAGCATTAACCAAAGCAAAAACAGCAGCACCTCAAACAGCTAATCGACCTAATATCCATTAATAGTGATAAATTCAGTATTTTCGATAATAGGTAATTGGCCTAACTGTGATAATTCTTGTTTGAGTTTACTCATCATATCCATCTGTTTAGCTGAAGGCGGTAAATGTATTTTAACAATCCGTATAGCCGCGATGGACTTATAGTCAATCACCCGTCTTACAAATACGCAGTCTTTTGCCTGTATTTGAGATATCACTTCATCTGATACTTCATAATCCAATGGAAAATCAGCCTCACCTACCAGTCGTAATTGTAGGTAAACACTGTGTGACGCTAAAAGACTAATGCATTCACGCCATTTGGTATTGTTCATCACAACTCGTTGTCGTTATCTTTAATGCTGAATAGTATATATTTTTCAGATAGATAAATCATAGATTGCAATCTAAAAATAAAAGGCCAAGTGTGGAGAGCACTTGGCCTTTGACTGGAGATGAAATATTACACGCGATTAAAAACCTTCAACGCCCGCCATATCGGGAAGATGATGGGCAATACCTTTGTGGCAATCAATACAGGTCTTCTCACCACTGGCCAGCGATGTGGAGTGCATCTGCGCGGCGCGTGGTGACTGCCTGGTAAAGTCCATATAGGTAAAGTTATGGCAATTTCGACACTCGAGCGAGTCATTTGCCTTTAACCTTGCCCATTCATGTTCAGCCAGCTCGCGACGTTTACTCTCAAACTTTTCGCGGGTATTGATGGTACCAAACACTTTACCCCACACTTCTTTCGATGCCTGCATCTTACGGGCAATTTTATCGGTCCAGTTGTGCGGCACATGGCAGTCAGGGCAAGTTGCACGCACCCCACTACGGTTAGTGAAATGGATAGTCGACTGTAACTCTTGGTAGACGTTATTTTCCATTTCATGACAACCAATACAAAAGGCTTCTCTGTTCGTAGCTTCAAGCGCAGTGTTAAAGCCCCCCCAAAAGAACACCCCTGCCACAAAGCCACCTAAGGTTAAAAACCCTAAACTGTAGTGCACACTCGGACGATTGAGAACTTGCCAGATCTTTTTAAGTTTATCTAACATGCTGACTCCTAGTGTTTTTTCTGCTCAGTGTTCGCTTTAATCAGATGATCCATATCCACAAAGTCGTTCTCGACCAGTAATTTGGCATCCAGTTGCGGCACATGGCACTGAGTACAGAAATAACGCCTTGGTGAAAGCTCAGCTAAAAAGTTGTTATCCCTATCCATATAATGGGTCACGCTCACCATGGGTGCTTGCGAATCTCCAGTGCGTTGTCTTGCATGGCACGCCATACATTTATTGACCTTAAGATCGAGCTGATAGCCATCGATCTTATGCGGGATCACGGGTGGCTGCATTGGGTAGTTACGCACCTCTTTGATATCTTTATTCAGCACCGCTTGCATCGCGGGCGATGTTGGCTCAACGTTAATCGGCGCCTGACGTAAGGTATCGATCTTATCCTCAGGAATACTGGCTGCAGTCACACTGGTCATCATCAGGGCTGAAAAGGCAAGCGCACTAAATGCTGAAGCTAATTTGTATGTTTTCATCCTGTACTCCTTATACCTTGACGATTTTCACGGCGCATTTCTTAAAGTCGGTTTGTTTCGACAGCGGATCTGTCGCATCCAAGGTGACTTTATTAATGAGCTGACTGGCATCAAACCAAGGTACAAACACCAAACCCACTGGCGGCTTGTTACGACCACGGGTTTCGACACGGGTTTTGATTTCACCACGGCGAGACACGACTCGAACTTCATCACCACGGCGTAAACCACGTTTTTTGGCATCTTCTGGATGCATAAAACACACAGCATCGGGGAAGGCACGGTAAAGCTCAGGCACACGTTGGGTCATCGAGCCCGAATGCCAGTGTTCAAGTACACGACCCGTGGATAACCAAATATCGAACTCTTCATCAGGAGACTCTGCTGGTGGCTCATAGGGCAGCGCAAAAATCACCGCACGGCCATCAGGATGTCCATAAAACTCAAAGCCTTTACCCGATTTTACATAGGGATCCGTTCCCTCACGGAAACGCCATTGGGTTTCTTTGCCATTAACAACTGGCCAGCGAAGGCCATGGGCTTCGTGATAAGCATCAAACGGGGCCAAATCGTGACCATGACCACGACCAAAGGTGGCATATTCTTCAAACAACCCTTTTTGAACATAGAAGCCGAAATGTTTCGCTTCATTGTTCAGATACTTAGGATCAGTATCTGCCAACGGGAACTTATCGACATTGCCGTTTTGGTACAGCACTTCAAAGAGGGTTTTGCCTTTAAATTGCGGGTTTGCGGCTAAGACTTCCTTCGGCCAGACTTCGTCGGTGGTGAAGCGTTTAGCAAACTCCATCAACTGCCACAGATCTGAGTGTGATTCGCCCGGCGCCTGCACCATTTGATGCCAAAATTGAGTGCGACGCTCAGCATTACCATAAGCGCCCTCTTTCTCAACCCACATCGCGGTTGGCAGAATTAAGTCCGCAGCTTGAGTCGTCACTGTGGGATACGCATCGGACACCACAATAAAGTTGGCAGGATTGCGATAGCCAGGTAAGCCTTCCTCATTGATGTTCGGGCCAGCCTGCATATTGTTGTTCACTTGTACCCAGTAGCAGTTCAAGTCGCCATCTTTTAAGCGGCGGTTTTGTTCTACGGCGTGATAACCAGGTTTTGGTGGAATAATACCGCTGGGGATCTTCCAAATTTCTTCGGCGTGTTTTCGATGCTCAGGGTTAGTTACCACCATATCCGCGGGTAAACGGTGGGAGAACGTCCCGACTTCACGAGCCGTACCGCAGGCAGAAGGCTGACCGGTTAACGAGAATGGGCTATTACCGGGAGTTGAAATCTTACCTGTTAGTAAGTGGATGTTATAAATCAGGTTGTTACACCACACACCACGGGTATGTTGGTTAAAGCCCATGGTCCAGAACGAGGTGACCTTGGTATCGGGATCGGCATAAAGCTTCGCCAATTCGATAAGTTTAGCCTCAGGCACACCCGACATCTTGCTGACCTTCTCCACCGTATATTCGGCGACAAAGGCCTTAAAGGTATCGAAATCAATCGGAGTCGAATCCCCTGCCGTTTTCACGTTTTTGGCTTTCTGCTCCAGCGGATGGGTTGGACGTAAACCATAGCCGATATCCGTGGTACCTTGGCGGAAGTTAACGTGCTTCTTCACAAAGTCCCAGTTTACTTTATCGTTTTGAATGATGTAGTTGGCGATAAAGTTCAGGATGGCTAAGTCAGTTTGCGGCGTAAATACAATCGGTAAATCCGCCAAGTCGAAGGAGCGATGCTCAAACGTCGAGAGTACCGCAACCTTCACATGGGATGCGCTTAAACGGCGGTCAGTCACTCGAGTCCATAGGATAGGATGCATTTCGGCCATGTTGGAGCCCCACAGCACAAAGGCATCGGCCGCTTCCATATCATCGTAACAGCCCATAGGCTCATCGATACCGAAGGTACGCATAAAGCCGACCACGGCTGACGCCATACAGTGACGCGCATTCGGATCAACGTTGTTAGAGCCAAAGCCCGCCTTCATTAGTTTAACCGCGGCATAGCCTTCCCAGACGGTCCACTGGCCCGAGCCAAACATTCCAACTGCGGTAGGACCTTTAGCTTTGAGGGTTTCTTTCCATTTTTGCGCCATGATATCAAAAGCGCTGTCCCAGCTAATGGGAGTAAATTCACCGTGCTTGTCGTACTTGCCATCGGTCATTCTGAGCATTGGCGTGGTCAAACGATCGCTGCCATACATAATTTTCGACAGGAAGTAACCTTTAATACAGTTAAGGCCGCGGTTCACTTCGCTGTTTGCATCGCCGTGGGTCGCAACCACTTTGCCATCACGTGTCGCAACAATCACAGAGCAGCCCGTACCACAGAAACGGCAAGGCGCTTTGTTCCACTCTAATTTGGTTTGCTCTGAGCTAGTAATTAAATTGCTGGCTGATGCCGGCAGCGCTAAGCCTGCGGCGCCCGCTGCTGCAATCACCGCATTGGCTTTAATAAAGTCACGTCTATTCATGTTCATTCTTCACCCTCTTCGAGCTCTTCACTCTGGTGGTAAACCATAGTGGCGGACAAGACGCCAGGAATGGCATTAATCTGTTCGATACCGTCCA
Organism: Shewanella sp. DNRA4; assembly: GCF_012843185.1. Taxonomy (NCBI): domain Bacteria; kingdom Pseudomonadati; phylum Pseudomonadota; class Gammaproteobacteria; order Alteromonadales; family Shewanellaceae; genus Shewanella; species Shewanella sp. DNRA4. Next base: position 7,607 of record NZ_JABAIP010000010.1, on the reverse strand, counting down.
TCAAGGCACGTTGGGAGTTACCTTCAAGTACAACGACGAGTTTTACTTCGTTATTGACAGAGAGTTCGGCATTCTCAATCGCCATAATGTGTTGCCTAACATCCGCCATCTTATTTGGCATGACTTGCACCACGAGACTTGTGATATGCAGCTCTTTGCTCATCCGACACTCCGCTTTAATTCTGTTGTTATTATTTTGTATTGACTCAACCAGCCCCCGGTGGGCCGGTGAAGATTTGGCTAAACCATATGGCAAATCCCAATCCACTCACCAACAACACGGATAAAAGGGGAGCGAGAAATACGGTTAAAAAGATAAAAATTTTCAGTTCTAAGGATTTTTCTGCTGCGCTGTTAGCACTCATGCGTCCTCCAAGAGGTTCGTTCCTGTGATGGATTACTCTGATCACTACAGGATTTATAGGTATCTCTATTGCATCTTTGATCCACCAATTGATCATAGCGTTAAGGTGTTAACAAACTGTATACCTCAAAATCGGTAAACCCTTTGATGCTTGATCCAGATCATCAATTTGGCGATAGATTTAATTAGATCATGGTTTTTGAGCGTTTTTTCAGATTGTAAACAGGTTGATTAGTTATGTTTTTTTATTAACCAATTGCTAAAGCATGGAAAAGAGATAGGCGTTAGGCAACTAAACCGCACAAAATTTAAACAAAATATTCCTTAAGGAGTATTAGGGGATGGTAAAGGAAGGCACAAATTACCGATTATCTGCAGCGAAATTGGCTTAACATCTTCGTCAAATCGTTAACTCGCTCAAGATATAGCCAAAGTCCCTACCGTATTGGCTAACTGTTTATCAATTAAAAGCCATTAGGGGCCATTCATTCGCTACCTACTTTGCCCTTTGGGGTTAGCCTGTGATAGCCCATAGCAAACAATCACGCCTGCAACAACATGCTGATCGCGGCTAATTATAGTTAGGTGAAAATGAGCAATAAAAAAGCCGAACCCTAAGGTTCGGCTGTTAATGCTAAAGATGACACGTTGTACTTAGCTCACTACTCACTGAATCGACGTATTAATCAGTAATGCATCAACATCATTAACTCAGCAGGATATGGTTTAAGATACGCTTTTCCGAGATAGGATAGGCAGTACCAAGCGCTTGGGCAAAGCAAGACACCCGGTACTCTTCAATCATCCAACGGGCTTCAATCAATTCCGCAGGTACGGGCTGTGAGCGTGGCACCTTAGCAAGTTGAGCCGCTAAAGCCTCTTGCACCTTAGTGATACTCTGCATATGCAAGCGGTCACGGGTCGGATCCACGGGCAACTTGTTGATACGGGTTTCAATCGCCTTTAAGTAACGCGCCACATCGGCTAAACGCTTCCAACCGCAGGCCTCAACAAACCCCTTAAACACTAATTGATCTAATTGGCTTTGAATATCACTCATCGCAAAAGCGATATCTAAGCTGATTTTACCCTTAGTCCGCTTTTTAATGCCTTGGTAGAGCGTCAAAATCTGCTCCACTTTTAGGGCGATTTGCTCGGCGGTAGGGTTCAACTCTTGGCGCACCCAATCCTTGGCTTGCTCGAACTGAGCAGCATCGCGCACATCCAACGCCTTTTCATCGAGCAATTGCTGCACGGCTGCGGCAATGATGTCATCAATCAGAATTTGTACTTGGCCAAATGGATTGAAATACATCGCCAGTTTTGCCTTGTTTGGCAGTGCCTGTTGAAGGTGTTTTACTGGCGATGGAATATTGAGTAACAGCAGACGACGAAGACCCTGACGATGCGCCGCCTGTGCCTCAAATTCATCATCAAATAATTTGATAGCAACTGAGTCTTTATTGTCAATCAGTGCAGGGAAAGCCCGTACTTGATAGTTGCCCTTACGCTGCTCAAATTGCTTAGGTAAGTCGCCAAAGGACCACTCGGTGAGCGCTTCCTTTTCAATCCCCTTATCCGCCACTTGACGAATCGCCTTAGCGACCACGCCCTGTAACTCGGCCTTTAAGGTATCGAGTACCCGCCCCTGTGCCACTAACTTGCCCTTATCATCCTCAATCTTAAAGTTCATCTGCAAATGCGCGGGCATCTGCGTGACATCAAAATCTTCGGGATTAACGCGCGTACCACTCATAAGCAAAAGCTGTTTGCACATGGCATCGAGTAAACTGGCGCTAAAGGGCTGCATCGCCTGCACGCAGGCGCGGGCATAATCGGGCGCAGGCACAAAATTACGTCTCAGCCCCTTAGGTAAAGACTTAATCAGCGCAACGCATTTCTCCTCACGCATCCCCGCCACGAGCCAATCGAAATCCGTATCATCGATTTGATTGAGTAGCGCCACTGGAATATGCACAGAAACGCCATCATCACTCGCCGCAGGATCAAAGTGATAACTCAGTTGCAAACGGATATTGCCCTTGTGCCAAGTATCGGGGAAATCGAGCGCCGATATGTGATCGGCACTGCGCTGCATCAATAGCGACTTATTAAAATCGAGTAAATCGGGCTGAGTTCGGCGCGCTTCTTTCCACCAGCTAAAGAACTTAGGCGCGTTATAGATGCCTTCGGGAATGCGCGGCTCATAAAAGTCCATCAACACTTGTTCATCGACCAAAATATCGCGGCGACGGGACTTGTGCTCGAGTGCTTCGACGTCTTCCAATAACTTTTGGTTAGCGATAAAAAAGGCTTCTTTGGTCTGTAACTGCCCTTCGGCGAGCGCGCTACGGATAAAGATCTCCCGCGCTTCAACAGGATTAATCGGCCCGTATTGTACGCGGCGGCGATGCACCACGGTCAAACCGTAAAGCACTTGGTTTTCAAAGGCAATCACACTGCCCTGTTTCGCCTCAAAATGCGGCTCTAGGTGATTCTTCTTAATCAGATGCGCCGCTAACGGCTCGAGCCACTCTGGCTCAATTTTGGCGCAGCAGCGGGCAAACAGCTTAGAGGTTTCCATCAGCTCCGCCGCCATAATCCACTTAGGGCCTTTTTTCGCCAGTGGCGAGCCGGGGAACACAAAAAACTTACGGTTACGGGCACCTAAATATTCGTTGTTATTGTCCTTAAAGCCGATATGGCTAAGCAGACCCGATAACAGTGCACGGTGCAGCGCATCGTAGCTGGCTGGAGTGTCGTTTAAACGCCACTTTAAATCGTGAACCGCTTGTTTTAGCTGACTATATAAATCCTGCCATTCGCGCACACGCAGGTAGGCTAAGTACTCGTCGCGGCATTTTTTACGGAACTGGCTGGCGGATAATTCCTTTTGCTGCTCTTTTAAGTGCTGCCAGAGGTTTACCCAACTGACAAAATCAGACTGGGGATCGGCAAAACGGCGATGGGCTTCATCGGACGCCTGCTTTTTATCCATGGGGCGCTCGCGGGGATCTTGAATCGACAGCCCTGAGGCGATCACTAACACCTCATTTAAGCAACCAAGTTGGTGGCTCTCGACCACCATACGCGCTAAACGCGGATCCACCGGGATCTGTGATAGCTGACGCCCAAGCGGCGTTAACACAATATTGCCCTTCTGCTGCTTAACGGCCTGTAATTCCTCAAGCAGTAAGAAGCCATCGCGAATATGGCGTGGATCGGGCGGCTCAATAAAGGGGAACGCGGCAATATCGCCAAGACCGATGGCGAGCATCTGCAAAATCACCGAGGCTAAGTTTGTGCGCAGGATTTCGGGATCGGTAAACGCGGGACGACTGTTAAAATCCGCCTCATCGTATAAACGAATACAAATACCCGGGCCAACACGGCCGCAGCGGCCTTGACGCTGATTGGCACTGGCCTGTGAAATAGGCTCAATAGGTAAACGCTGCACCTTAGTGCGATAACTGTAACGGCTGATCCGCGCAGTCCCAGGGTCAATCACATAACGAATACCTGGCACTGTCAGCGATGTTTCCGCAACGTTAGTCGCAAGCACTATGCGCCTTCCAGTATGGCAGCTAAACACCTTAGACTGCTCGCCGTAGGAGAGGCGTGCATACAGCGGCAAAATCTCGGTATCGCGGTAATTGCGACGATTTAGCTGCTCGGCAGTATCACGAATTTCGCGCTCGCCGTTCATAAAGATCAGAATATCGCCCAAGCCTTCGGCGACTAATTCGTCAACGGCGGCAAAAATCCCTTCGATTTGGTCGAGATCCGCTTCAGTATCTTGCACCAGCGGGCGATAACGGGTTTCCACCGGATAGGTCCGGCCAGAGACTTCGATAATAGGTGCATTATTGAAATGCTTAGAGAAACGTTCAACATCAATAGTCGCCGAGGTGATGATGATCTTAAGATCGGGGCGTTTTTTCAGAATTTGCTTGAGGTAACCCAAGATAAAATCGATGTTGAGGCTACGTTCATGCGCCTCGTCGATAATAATAGTATCGTATTGATCTAAATAACGATCCGAGGTGAGCTCCGCCAGTAAAATCCCGTCGGTCATCAGTTTGATATAGGATTCACTCTTAAGCGCATCGGCAAAACGCACCTTAAAGCCCACTACTTCGCCGAGCGGGCTTTGTAATTCTTCAGCCACCCTTGACGCGACACTGCGCGCTGCCAACCTCCGCGGCTGGGTATGACCAATAAAACCACGGCTGCCTAAGCCCAGTTCTAAACAGATTTTTGGCAACTGCGTGGTTTTACCCGAGCCGGTTTCACCCGCAATGATCACCACTTGGTTTTCACTAATGGCTTTGGCGATGTCTTCGCGCATGCTACTGACGGGCAGATTGTCAGGATAGTTGATCTTAGGGCGAGCCTTCAGGCGCTGCTCTACTTTCTCGAACGCTGCTTGCGCCTGCTCAGCAAGTTTGGCTAATTCTTGTGCTTTTTTGTCAGAATCGGCTTCTTTATTGAGCTTAAATAAACGGCGGCGGATCCGCGAGGCATCACTTTGAAAGCACTGCTGGAGAAAAGCGCTCGATAGCGGATGTTTGTCAGAGTTCAAAACCAAATTCCATTGCTAGCATCGAAAAAGGCGATCCTAGCAAGGAACCTGGTTTATTGGTATGGCTAATTGTTCAAAACACACCGTAAACCGCGGGAAATTAGCCACCCAAATAACAGCTTAAGCGGGCGCAAGATAACATTGCTGCATGTATACATTCATCGCCTTCAACACATTGGTGCGATTGATTGTGCCGATGACTTTGCCATTATCCACCACCGGATAGGTCTTTGGTTTAGCGCCCAGCATCTGCTCCGCGAGTTGTAAAATACTCTCATCAGGACCGACATACAGGACTTCAGTGCGCATACAATCCTTCACCACTGAGGTTAAGTCACAGTGATAGCTGCTCTTTAACATGACAGCTAAGCAGTCTTGCTGGGATAAAAAACCCACTAAATTACCACTGTCATCCACGACAGCTGCACCCATCTTGTTATTATCTAACAGTTTCTCAACCGCAGTAGCCAGTGACATATTTGCACTGAGCAACACAGGCTGACGGTCCATATGGTCGCGTATTTTGATTGAATCCATAGCAATCTCCCCAAACTTACCTGTAACAAACTCACTTAACTGAGCTTTGAGTCTAGTCAAAATCTCGCAAGAGTTAAGCAATTAATATCGATTGAGCTTATCTGACGACTAGGGCATGTTGACGTTTTAAGGTTATAGCGGTAAGAACTGTTTGAGATAGATTTAGTATCCCGAAATAAGCTTAGTTAACGCTTAATGAAATTAATCCAATGATTTTACGTTCTATTGCATAGGTAAGCAGGGGTTGATACTTTGACTCATCGAGGTTCTAAGGTACCTACTCCGCCTTAATCATTAATCTGTGTCATTCGTTTTTCCTGCTAATTGATCTAACAAGCTATCGATACTCTGTTCGAGCAAATCGAGGACTAATTCAAATCCTTGAGTACCGCCATAATAGGGATCGGGGACCTCATCAATTTCACTATTTCCGTAAGACAACATTAGCTGAAGTTTGTATTGATACTCAAGCGGACAACGACTATGTAAATCCACTAAATTACCATTATCGGCTGCTAAAATAAGATCAAAATACTCAAAATCGGCATCAACAATTTGTCTTGCGCGCATACCATCGAAACTTAACCCGCGTTTTATACCCGCAGCTATGGCGCGACTGTCAGGTTTATCTCCTTGGTGATAACCAATGGTGCCAGCAGAATCAACTTCAATATTGAGGCGACGTTCACGAATTTTTGCACGGCAAACGGCCTCAGCCGTGGGCGAACGACAAATATTCCCCATATAAACACAACCAATAAGATAATTAACAACAAAATCAGGTAGTTAACTGCTATTCAAGGTGTTTTTATAGAGAGCATTGAACAAATTTAAATACTATTTTAATCAATTACTTATTTTGATTTTTGGAGAGAGAAAGTGTGAATAATGCTCCTTAATAGGCCAAAACTAGACGTCTATTTCAACTAATCAACACTTAATCTCAGGCAGACAATGCCACTTGGTTGTGTATTGTGGCGTGAGCAAATCGCGGCGCATGGCCCATTTTTGTTCGATACCCTGAGTGGCAATGAATAAGGTGTCTGTGCCATAACGTTGATTGATGCCATCAAGGGTCTTCATTAGCGCTGGCTTGGCTTTTGAGACATTGAATAAATCTAACTGGCCATGCTGGGTGCTGACCACATCAATCAGGCCTACACCGACTTTATAATAACGTACGCAGGCACGGAAAAGTTGAGATGCTGCTTGTGTCATCCCTTGAATAAGCTCAATGCTGCAATAAGTAGCACAAGCAAAGTGCACTAAAGTCTTAAAGCCTGTTGGGGGTTCATCGTAGGGAGAATTACTGGCAAACAACATTGTTTTACAGCTTGAACCTTGCTTGCGCGCTTTCGCTGCGGCAATCGCCACATGTTTACTTAAGGCTCGCAGTAAATCCTCATACTCAGTAATACGCTCACCCACACTACGAGTTGAGAATATTTGCTTCTTATCCGCCCTCGCCTCGTCCCATACTTTGCACTCTTGCCCGTTGAGTTCACGCACAGTGCGTTCTATTTCAATACTAAATTGCTTCCGCGCTAAACCTGCTCGGCACTGCAATAGAAACTATTGGCGTCAACCAAAGTAAACATCAGATATCCGCTAATAATGGACTTTGGCGATGGCAACGAACAGAACGAATAACAACCCCTTCAATCGTAAAATTATCATAGTCGTGAATAGGCTGAGGTTGGTGCTGTTCATTCGATGACAGCAGCATGCGATGCGTTTTATCGAGGATTTTACATACAAATTCACCGTTAAAATTGGCAACAATCACATCACCATGACGCGTGGTTTCCTGGCGGTCAACAATCAATATATCGCCATAAAAAATGCCCACTCCCTGCATTGAGTCACCTTTTGCAACACCAATAAAGGTAGCGTTGGGATGCACAACTAACAGCTCATCAAGACTCAGACCCAACTGACTATATTCAGCTGCAGGGCTTTCGAAGCCAGTGATACCGGCACTGGCATAGATAGGGATAATACGCATAGTCAACACCACTGTTTTTATATAAGGGCTATCCACTTAGCACGACCAACCACTATATATTGTGGTTATCGATTTTTAATTGATTGGTACGTTATCGGCTTAGAACGCACTGCTTGCTC